>NZ_KI542763.1:12194-14275 GCF_000496155.1 Ferroplasma sp. Type II | reverse complement strand
ATCCCATTTCGGGTACAAGCTCCACACAATACAGGATTCAGACAATGACATGATACTGAACTATGCAACGACCACTGCATCAGTGCATGACTCGCAGATCGATCTATCCATTCCTGGCATCGTGAATTACAAGGACAAGGGTTACTTTGGCGTTGAAGGAAGGGGAATAGATGCAGCCATGGATAAGGCTGCCAGGGGACACAAGCTGCCAGTGGAAAGCATCCGCAGGAATCTCAGGATAACAAGGAAAAGATCCAGGGGTGAGAGACCGTATTCTGTTATAAAGGGAATATTCCATGGAGGTCACGTATTCGTTACAACAGTTCCCAGAGTGAGGGTCAAGAACATGTTCATGTGCCTTGGCCATAACATGATCTGCGTGATAAGGATGAAAAATAAGGGGATAATAGCGTGAGCTATCAAGAAAGCGACAGAAAAGGGAAAAATATTAAGAAAAGAGCATAAGAAAAAGCCACTTCCTATCAATCTAAACAGAAATTAATTGAAATTCTTTCGAAAGAGTAAGTGATAAGTAAAAATTTAATAGTTGTTAGAAATTATCTAATATGAACATATCGGAAAATATTGAGATAGATGATTATGGAGTTATATGTGTGTTAGAAAGTTCTATAAATACAGAAGAATGGATAAAACCAAGAGGGGCAAATTTAGAATGTGGACCAGAAATTCTTGTGCCATGTATGTAAAATTTTATCTATAACTATATTATGCTTTATAATAAGTATTTAAGATTGGATATACTCCCGACAGAGGAATGTAATTTTAGATGTGTATATTGTTATGAAAATTTTAAAATTAAAACAATGGATAATGACACAATTTCTGGGATAAAAAATTTAATACTAATAAGATCAAAAACATTAAAAATTTTAGAAATAAACTGGTTCGGTGGAGAACCAATGTTAGCATATAATGTTATTAAAGATATAATGGAATATTCCAAAGAATTGTCAATAATATATGATTTTAAATTAATCTCTTCTATGACAACTAACGGTTCTTTATTGACAATAAAAAAAGTGAAGGAATTATATGAGCTATATGTTAGGTGGTTTCAGATATCATTTGATGGTGATGAAAGTGACCACAATAAATTTAGAATAACTAGAGAAAAATCAAATACATTTGACATTATTTATAACAATGTTTTATGTTTTCATAAAAGTGATATAAATTCAGAAATTATTATAAGATTACATCTTAATAAAAATAATTATCAAAGTATATATAATTTTATAAAAAGATTGTCAATAGATATAAACCACGATGACCGATTTAAAATATTTATTCGTGGATTATCCAGACTCGGAGGTGTCAACGACGAAACAATCCCAGTTATTGATAATAAAAATGAAATTAAATATTTATTAAAAAAATTAAACTACAAAGTTAAAATATCCGGATTACAGATTTATAACAACAATATTGAAATGTGCTATGCAGCATCAATGTCACAATATTTAATTAGGTCAAATGGTTATATAGGTAAATGTACAGTTGCATTATATAATGATAAAAATATAATTGGCAAAATTAATAGTGATGGAAGTTTAAAAATAGATAAAGATAAATTAAAATATTGGATACGAGGAAACTTTTCTGGGGATATTGATGAATTAAAATGTCCATTAAAACAATTATAACTTACTTTCCGCATGAATTTAGATCCCTACCCTCGAATTTCTCAACCGCTCGGAACGGCATTCCAGTCCTGCTGATATGAGTCCACAGGAACATCAGCCAGACCCAGCAGATCTCTCTGTCAGTTCCGGCAGAAATTTCTTCACGATCTTTCTTCCCGCCTCGCTCCAGTTCAACTCTACTAGGGCGAAGTCTCCATGGAACTTCGCCGAGTTATCCCGTATCTCACGCTCTATGAAGCTCCTTATCATCAAGGCAATGAAGTATCTAAACAGGGAACCCTCGATGTTTCCAACATTCTTCAACAGGACAGAAGCAACATAGTATACTGGCTTAAACTGCTCATGCCAATAATGTATGAGGGCCAACACATATTCTCCATGGAGGATCTGGAACTCCAGAGGTATTACTACTACCAT
>NZ_KI542763.1:0-12144 GCF_000496155.1 Ferroplasma sp. Type II | reverse complement strand
CAGGAGGGAGAGCGATGAACGTGCAGATCTGCACAGGAACATAATGGAACGCAGGAAAAGGATAGAGTCACTGCAGGTGAGGAGGGGAATTAAGAAAAGCATAGAATCTATTGCAGGTTCATACATGAGGTATATCACATACAGGATTGAGAACAATGCAGTTGTAACCAGTGCAAGGGACAATGCTATATCTGCTGCAGAGAACAGGATGGGAATAATCCTGCTAGTATACATGCACAGGGATGCCATAGAGAAGGCATTTCATGTGCTCAAAACTGATATGGATATATTTCCCGCAGATGTGTTCTTTCCCTATTCCCGTAATGCTTGCCTCAGTCATCCCGGTACATTGTATCAGTATCCTCTCCTCCCTCGAAGAAATTGGACATATCCGTATAAACGTCCTCAAAGCCGAACATATCCTTAGAAGAAACCGGCATTATTTTATTAATGATATCTGAATCTCTTAGTGCTGTTATGACATTCAGAAAATAATCTTTAACGGCATCCGTATTTTCATCCCTGAATGCGTCATAGAGAAGATCCGGATTCTCCTCCCATTCTGAAATCTCCTTGACCTTGTCCTCTCCTATCAGATCTATTTTGTTCAATATAAACATCATGGGAACATAAAATCTGGAGTATACAGAGCCGAAAAGCATTTTTTCAGATATGAAGCCGGATGGTGTCTGTGAAACCATTGAATCTGCCATGAAAGCTATCATTGCTTTTTTATCCGCCAGGGACTTTACCAGCAGGGGGCTTCCAGGCCTGAAACTGAAAAGCTCTATTTGTCCTGGTGTATCGAAAATAACATAGTATTCATCATATAGGTCTATTTTGGACTTTATCTTGTCAATATTGTCCAGAAGAAGATCCGCTGCAACTACCTGTGCCCCGTTTGGACCAAGTGAATATGCGGACATAACCTCATTTAATGATATAAATTCCCTTATGTCGATGTCCGGTTCATATGGCAGATATTCCGCCCCCGGATCCAGATTTACTATTATCGCATCATACTCGTTCTGTATAAGCCAGTCCTTGAATGCACCACAGAATGTTGATTTACCAGTTCCAGCCGGCCCGGTTACAAATAATGACCCTATCATATGTGTTTATTGCTTGTCGTTATTTAAATGATTCCAGTGTGGTTTCTTCTGCCTTTGCCGGTTCAGATACATCAAATGTGTTGTCTATGGAATCTATAAGGCGCCTTATCTGGTATTGCAGGTAGATGGGTAAATTATACTCATCCATGACCTTTTCAGTTTCCTTGAGATATTTTATAATGCTTCCGTGGTGTATTGTCAGTATTATATTGTCTGATCCGCATTTAAGGCATTTCCCGGAAAGTGGGACGCGGCGGAATTTTGTATTGCATTTTGTGCACCTGAACTCCTGTGTGAAGAAACTTCTCATGTTTCCGAACATATCTGGAAGGAAATGTGATGATATGACCCTTGCAGCAACATCGTTTTCGTCAACTGACATTAGCTTTGTTGCCAGGCCAAGCTGTTTTTCAATCTTTTCCTGCATGGAATCTATGGTTTTATACGCTGACATTAACACTCCCTCGTTGAGGTTTGAGGTATCAAAAGAAAATCCAGAGTTCGTGTATATTCCCTGCGTTTCGATCTTTGACTTCATTGTGAGCATCAGATTTTCAATCTTGGAAGGGGGTGTGCCCTTCTCTGTTTCTTCATAAAATTCAAGCGGGTATTTCCAGAGGGTATCCACATTCATTGCCTCCTTATCTACCTCCTCCGGGTCAAGAAGAACGGTAAGCACGAGTGGTGCATCCATTAACCCCCCTGTGGTCGAAGGAAGGAAATCCCTTGAAAAATCCAGTAGCCCCTCGAGGAGAAGCATAATGCTGTCCTCATCCCCATCGCAGTTCCTTCTCTTTGCCGCATGATAGAAAGGATGGGCATAGCATCCGCTTACCCTGGAAAATCCTATTATTCTGGATACTATTCCACCAGAGGTGTGTGGTGCCAGTCCAATAACCAGCTCGCCGATAAGGTCGTTTATGTCATGGCATGAATAATAGGGCTGAAGATTGTAATATCTTACCAGCATGTCGTCCACAAAATTAGCCACATTTAACAGGTATTTTGCTGAATCCTCTGGTATTATAATGTCCTGTGGATATATCTCGTTCAATTCCTGATCCGGATATCCCAAACCAACAAGTTGTTCTGATGAAAGATTAAGCTCACTTTTCTTGAAATGGGTTATGGGTATATCTGACATATCATATCTGCAGGTTCCGTCCTTGTTTATACTTATATCATGTATGGATCTTAAAATACCCTTTTCCAGAGGTTCTACTGCGCTGTTTTTGGACATTAATTTCTTAACCCCCTTAAGATCCTTTACCTGTTCAGGTTTTATGTTCAGCCTTGATTCGGCTCTTTCCAGTATTGCGCTCAGGTCTATATTCATTTTTTTAATCTTTTTCTGGTTATATGTAACGGAACCACAGTTTTCACATACTGTCAAAGGTGTTTCATTTCCACAATTTTTGCATATCCTCTCGTTCAACTCTATTGCATATTCACTTTTGTTCTTTGCAGCATTTAATATGGAACGCCTGTTGTCACCGTAATTCAGTATGGGGAACAATGAATGGACCTTTGGCTTCATTTTCCGGTCACCGGCCTTCTCTGGTCTTCCAAGCCTTGCTCCCACGCGTACAGGTGACCTGGCCTTAATTATCATTCCTGAGAGCTGGTTCACAGCCTCTAGTGCCTTATCAGAATTGTAAGACCCTTTCTTTACAATTATGCTATTTTCTATTGAAAATCCCGTTGACACAAGAAGCGGATAATATTCATCAATTTCAAGTGAGCCTGATTCAGGCCTGAATTCTATTCCCAGTTTTATTAAAATATCCTTTGCATTATTGTCAATATAAAGCCTGTCATCATGCAGGCGGGATCTTCCAAGCATGGATATAAGCGAATTTAGCTCATCTACTGTAATGTCATGCCAGTAATAATCATATTCTGGATATAAGGGTATATTATATTTTTTTGATATTTCTACTGCCTCATACTGGTCTGGCTTTGTTTCCATATACTTTTTCAGATCTTCATTAAGGTAGTAGGACCACCATTCCACAGTGAATGGGGACGTAACAAGGTTTTTGTTGTTTTCAAGAAAATCTCCATATGCAATGAGTATTTCTCCAAGATCTGTTATTACAGCTATATCATCCTTTACTGCCTCTGCCTCCTCAATGGTTTTGATTTTTTTATGTTCTCCACTTTTAAGCAGCACTGTTGGGCCATCAATGGTGTCGCATGGTGTTATAGCTGCTGCCTTGCCTGGCAGTTCCACCTTTATCTGGGACCCTATTGCTATGAATTTATCCACAATATACATTGAAACAGGATTAATAGATGCAGCCGCCAGACCGGAAAGCCTTGACCTTCCATACCTCAGCCTAAACCCTCCTGCCCTGTTGGGGTATCCAAAGACAGGCCTTCCAGCAATTATGTCCCTGAGGTATTTCTGTGAATTATCTCCCTTTTCTTCTTTTTTGTTCTTTCCTATGTTTTCAAGTATATTCCATTCCTTCATATTCATAAGGCTGGTATACTTCAGAACTTTCCTTGATTTCTGTATAAGCCCCTCACAGAGGACAAGACACATGCCCCCGCGGATCCGGTTTGTGGGTATTCTCTTCATGTCTCTGTGACCTGATATTTCCTCCTCTTCGCTGCCCTCCCCGTCTATCATTACAGGTGAGTTCCCGATGACCAGGCGTATTTCCTCAGGAGTGGGAAGATATTGAAGGTGTTTCGACCTGTTATATGCCTGTATCTCCTCAATATAACGTTCTATTTCCTCCTCTGTTGCCTTAAAACTTCCTATATTGAGTTCCCTCCGGACAATGTCGGCCATGAGTACACTTAATGCCTGTGCTGTGCCTCCAGCACTTCTTATAGGTCCTGAATAAACAATATCAACATATTCAGTGCCATCATCATTTGAAACTATGTTTATTTCCTTGATTCCCTCAAGAGGGGCAACAAGTATTCCCTCAGTAAGTATGGCAAGTCCAACACGGACGGATTTTTCAAGTGCAAGCCTTCTATCATCCTTAAGAATCTCGGCAACTTTTCTGGATATCTTGAGCGATACCTCCTCCCTTGAAAGTGTTTTGCTCAATTCCCTTATATCATCTGCTATTCCATCAATCTGTATTAACTTCTCAACCCTTTCTGCCATATCGTTTGCGAGGGGTATTTCGACATCTGTTGAAACATCCTTCCCAAGGGAACGTGCCTCCTCAGCAATCTGATAACACTCATTTACCTTATTCCTGAGTATCCGGTTATATTTATCAAGGTTATGGTCTATCATCTTATATCCCCGGGGAGACCCCATGCAAAAACGTGGGGAGGACTTGTGTAGCAAATCTCAATCCCCTGCCGTATTTGACCAGTTTGACCTTCTTAGCGCTTATACCCATCTCCTTTTCTCCTCCTTTTGTAAGGATTGATTTTCCATAATTATGAATCCCAACAACACTGAATTTTTCATGATCATACACAACCACACCTCCTGGCTGTAATCCCTATCTTTTCTTTCTTATTGATGGGCTGAACCCATTTCTGCTGGTTTGACGTGAACGATTATTTCCCCTTCTCTGTGTTGCATGGAAAACAGTGGATCTTGCCTGCATGTTTCCTCCAGCTATGATGAATGCATCATTGGCATGACTCTTATCCATCCCAGGGGATATGTGGTTTCTCTTTGTAATGTACCCGAATGTGTGCACTGATTCCGTAACCTGAGTGAGCTTCTACCCTACAATATTCATGAAAGCTGCATATTTTAATGATTTCAGTACCATCCTTCATACTTAAGGATATCCGAATTCTTCTGCAGTGATGGGTAGTTGACACTACGCTTTCAGTAGATCGCTCAATAATAACTTATCCATAAGCGATGATTTTATTTTTATCTGCTGTTTCATATATGCATCCATGGCGTTGACTTCCTTTGATAAAATCTTGTTGAAAACATCGGAACTGACAGTTACTGTAATATCTGCATCTATCTTTCCCTCCTGTGGCTCTGTTATATGCCCATTTTCGACCTTGAAATAATAAGAATCCTTGTCATCGAATATTATATCAATGCTTTTAGTGACGCTCTGGAGCTTTTTTGCATATGTCTGATCATTTGCTATCTTATCATTCATTTTTTTTACTAAATTATTCAGCACTTCTTTCATAAACATTACCTCTTTTTTCCTTTCTGTATTCCAGTGATTTTTTTATGAAATATAAATGTACCTTTGAGGGATTTAACGGTCTTGACTGGAACTCGGCATGGTACTGTGTTGCTATGTAGTTGTCCCTGTCACTGAGTTCCAGGATTTCCATTCTTATTTTCTCATCATCAGTTCCTGAAAATACCGCTCCAGCCTTTTCTAGCCTTTCTATATAATTTGGATTTACCTCGAATCTATGTCTATGTCTCTCGCTTATCTTTTCAGATTTATACAGGTCATATGCCAGTGTGCCTTTTTTTATGAGAACGGTTTTAGCGCCCAGCCTCATTGTGCCTCCAAGATCCTTTATGCCCTTCTGCTCCGGCAATATATCTATAACCGGGTTCAGGGTATCAGGTTCAAATTCTGTGCTGTTGGCGTTCCTCAGGCCAAGTAAATCCCTTGACAGTTCTATGATTGATGCCTGGAATCCAAGGCATATGCCCAGGTAAGGAACATGGTTTTCCCTGGCATACCTCGCCGCAGCTATCTTGCCTTCAACACCGCGGTAGCCAAATCCCCCGGGTATAAGTATTCCATCAAGGCCATCCAGCTGTGCCGTACTTTTAATCAGATTGTCAGAATCAATCCACTTTATATTTACTTTAATCCCTGTGTTTCCAGTAACATGTGAAAAGGCCTCTTTGTGGCTTATATAAGCATCCTGCATATCCACATATTTTCCGATAAGGCCAATGGTAACCTCTGTTAAGGGATTGTCTATGTTGTCTGTGAATTTTTTTAAGGTATAATTAAGCTCATGGTCATCAAAGTCAAATAATTCCCTGGTGTATTCCAGTATATTCTGCTCTTCCAGTACCATTGGCACAAGATATACATTGGATACGTCATAAACACTTATTATACCGTTTTCCTCAACATCAGTGAAAAGTGATATCTTCTTCCTTGCATCCCCGTTTAGCGGACGTTTTGACCTGCAGAACAGTATATCCGGCTGTATACCTATAGCCCGGAGCTCTTTGACACTGTGCTGTGTTGGCTTTGTTTTCTGCTCAGATCCTGATTCTGGCACCAGCGTTACATGTCCAAAAATAACGGAATCATGCCTGTTGGATTTCATCTGCCTCAATGCCTCAAGAAATGGCATTGATTCTATATCCCCAACGGTGCCTCCGACCTCGATAAGTGCTATGTCATAACCATCAGCCGCCTTTCTTATGCGGTTTTTAATTTCATTTGTAATATGTGGTATAATCTGGACTGTACTCCCAAGATAATCACCGCGCCTTTCCTTTTCTATTACCTCCTTGTATATCTTTCCAGTGGTGATGTTATTGTTTGAGGAGAGGTTAGTATCGAGAAACCTCTCATAATTGCCAAGATCAAGGTCAACCTCACCCCCGTCATTGAGGACAAATACCTCGCCATGCTGGTATGGATTCATTGTCCCTGCGTCGTAATTAAGATATGGATCAATTTTTATGTTTGTTACTTTGAACCCACTGTTCTTTAAAAGATATGATAAGCCGGATGTGATCGTCCCCTTTCCTAATCCGGAAATAACTCCTCCTGTTATTATAATATAATGCATTATTCTATAGTAAAAATCGTTTAATAAATCTTTTCATTGGATGTAATTCCAATAATTCAATAAAATAATAAAATTATGGGAAAAAATTCTGAATATTTTATATTTTTCATATAAAAAACTATAATATTTATTTATATTAAACAAAATGATAATAAAGTTATTTTCTGATTCTATTGCATCCATGGTGCATAGATACCATTTCCGGCATTTTTCAAAAATAAGTTTATACGAAAAAAGTAATATTATTTCATTCTGATATGTCCTCCAGATTCCTCCTGGAAACCTTTGTTCCACCAATAAGCACAAGAAGCCCCGCTATCAAACCTGTTATTCCAATGAAAGTGAAACCAAATGCCCATGAATATGTGGCCACAAGTACAGGCAATAACAGGGCACCAAGGGCTCCTCCACCATGTCCTATTCCATCTGTTAACCCGAACCCCGAACTTCTTGCCCTTGTGGGATAATTCTCTGCTGTAAAGGTGTATGCAACCTGCAGGTACATGCCAAGTCCCAGTGCAGCAAGGAATGACCCGAAATATAGCATGGGAGTCAGTTTGGTAGCCATTGAGAGCATTCCTATAAACCAGACAACAGTAGCCGCAAATATTACGTGTTTCCTTTCGTACCTGTCAGATGTGTACATCATAATAAGTGCTCCAGCCGGATATCCTATAATGGCACCTATTGCTATATACAGAATTGCAGCAGCTACTGAAAATCCTATCCCCTCAAGCAGTGCGGCAGCATCTCCGAGGAAAGCATAATTTCCAATGTACCAGAAAAACCACACAGCTATAAGCAATACCATTCTGCCTGCGTATGGCTTCTTGAGCAGGTATAAGGTAGGGAATTTCGGTTCCTCCACAACAACTGTTTCTGGGTGCGGTTCCGGCAATTTCCCCACTTTCTTCTCCGCGGTAGCTTCCATCATCTCCAATACCTTTTCTGCCTTTGGAATGTTATTGCCCCTTGTAGCAAGCCACCTTGGAGATTCTGGCAGCTCTGTTCTCAAAAATACTGCAATGAAGGCTATTATTGCGCCTATTCCGAATAACCAGCGCCATCCTGTTGGGAATGCCGGAACAAGAAAATATCCAATAAATGGTGTAACTGCCTGTCCAAATATTCCTATCAGGAAGGTGAATACAGTTATTTTACCCCTGACAGCCGCAGGTGCAAATTCTGTGATATATATGGATACCAGGTTAAGGTCTGCTCCCAGCCCTATGCCTGTTATAAACCTGAATATAGTCAGTTCAGGGACATTGAGGGATAATGCATCCCCAAGCGATCCTATTGCAGTAAGTGCCATTGTCAAAATCATGGACCTGTATCTGCCGAATACGTCTGCCAGGCTTCCTATAGTATACGAACCAATTGCATAACCAATAAGGCCTACTGAAAGGGCGATAAAGAGGATAATAGAACCGTGCAGATGGAATTGCTGGTCGATTGCAGGCATTGCAAGGCCTATATCGGATATATCATAAAATGTGAAAAAATATCCAAGCCCTATTATTCCAAGGAAAGCCCTAGGCAAAGACCATACAGGAATCCTGTTAGCTCTTGCTATAATATCTTTAACTTTGTCAAGATTTTCTACCATTCTGGAAAATATTGCAATTATATTATAATGTTGTTATTTTGAAAATAAATAATATATAAATTTTACTTGGTTGAATATCATAATATTAAAATTTAACCGTTATTACAAAAATACTTTCTGTATAATAAATAGTAATTTTTACTAACCACATATAATTAACTTTCTTTTTCCCAATCATGTATTTACCTTTTTATGTTTTTATTTCACTTTTCCTTTAGCTCTATCCTTTATATTATAATGTTATATTAGCGACTCAATTTGTGATATAATAGAGAGCTATTATTATTCACTTAATTGGTAAACTATTTAGCAATATAATTACCGACATATATATATATATATATACATGTATTTACATCATTATGAATAAAAAGAGCATAATAATTTGTTTGTTAATTGTGGCGGCACTAGTAACATTGGTATTTATGCCTTCATTAACAACCACACAGTCGCCTATAAATAATAAAGCAAATGCACAGGGTGTACAGGCATATTGTGGATTCGAATATGGAGCGAAGGATATATTGGGTAAAACCGTAATAAAAGGATCATTTAGTGCTAGCTGGACATACAGTCAGTCTAATGGGAGTTTTATACATGGCTACGATCCCATAAGTAGTGCTCATGCAATCGTTCCATACCTAAGCTGGATACATGTTCACACCCCGGGATGGGGAAGTCCAAAAGCAAATAAGTGGATAGCATATGGAAATGTTGGGTATCATGTTGGTATCTGGTATATATCCATAACAGAGCATTATCATTCAACAGTCACAGTTAAACCCAACTCATACGGTCGAGGAATCCCGGGTATGGCATGGGGTGAGTGTAAATTATAATTTATTGGTGCATAGTTAATGACACAAAAAAAAATTAAAATTATTGCTATTTTAATAATAGTTTTAATAGTGGGAATTCCTATTTCTGGAATATTTACTGTACACAATAGCCACATATATTTTATACTAGATAATAAGGTAAAGCCCTATAAAGCCGGTACCTATGAAAACTATACAATTGTCAATAATGGTATTTACAATGAGGATACCTCTGGATATTTAAATATAACATCGGGAAGTAAGGATATACTAATTAATATGCATCTTAATTATAATAATAGCTGTAATAGTAGCGAGCATATGGCAGAAATAACTACTAACAGAATAATAAATAGAACCGGAAACGGGTTTTATTATAATAATTCAAGAATTATACTGCCATTTTTTTATAACCCAACCTCTCAAACATTAATGCAAGAAGGAAAACAAATAGAAAATTATTCAAAGAAAGATATTGCACACAGCATGATCACTACAGGTGGTGTATATATGTACCATATGGGGATATGCTTATATTCTTCATTTAATAAAAACTCCTCGCGCGGAGCAAGTTCTGTTGGGGTTGCCTATGATGCTCACTCTCACCTGCTGCATTCTATGTACGATCTAGGGGATCCAATTTTAGCGAATATAACTGGGGCTTTTTACAATAACACTTCATATCCAATTGGGATGAATTTATTTCTGGATAAAACAAATATAGTTGTTTTTCCAGTCGACTGGCTATATGTTGGCCTAGTTTATCTTGTTGTTGGTTTTTCCATAGGATTTTTTGTCATAGTTCCTGCAGTGATTATAATGTCTATCAGTGCTTATAGAAAACATAGAAAAAAAGGTCATAAAAATGGGAAATAATATAATAAAATGTGAAAATCTAAATAAAAGTTATGGAGATAAAGTAATCCTTAAAAACGTAAATATAGAAATTATGCCCGGGATAATAGCGCTTGTTGCCCCAAATGGTTACGGCAAAACAACATTTATAGAAATGTGCTGCGGGTTAAGGAATAATTACAAAGGAAAAATCAAAATACTGGCAAAAAAATAGCGAGGTAAAGCAACTTATTGGATTTGTTGAGGATAAACCAGCTTTCCCAGGCAACGTTATGGTAATGGATTACATAAGAATTGTTTCTGCTATATACAAAACAAAAATAGATGATGAAATAATAAATTTATCTGGAATTCGAGAGGTGTATAATTATAAAATAAAAGATTTATCATCGGGATATTTAAAAAGGCTTGCATTTATTATTTCTGTTATCCATAAACCAAAGCTGATATTTGCCGATGAGCCATTTTCAAACGTTGATGTAACTGCCATAAAAGCAATGCAGGAAATGATCATAAAAATTAATGAGAAAGGCACATCAATTTTAATTGCATCGCATGATTTAAGGGAATTAGCAGATATCGCCAATAGAATATTTTATATAAATAATAATGTATTAGAGGAAATAAAATACAAATTTAATAAAAATATGATTGAAGTGTCATCTAATGATAATGATATTTTAAATAGTTACCTTAAGAGTGAGTTTTATGTGGTTAAAAATAAAGATAGCTTAATTATATATTGTGACGATGTCAAAAAAATCTTATTAAAATTATCAAATTTTAATGGAAAAATTATAAAAATAAGGACAATAGACTATAAAGAGGGATTATTAGATGAGCTATATAAAGCCGTTAATGGAAATTGAAATAAAAAATAAAAATCAAGTATTATACTTTATAAGTTTATTTGCCATTTACATATTATTATCAGTGCTGGCTAAATTTGACAAAGCCCCGTATTACATTAAATTTCTTAATTTATCACTAGTTTCCTTTGTGTTTATTGGATTAATAATGTCAATAGCATTTATTGAAAGTGTAAAGAATGACCAGGATAGTAAATTAATTAAAACATATATCACGTATCCATTTTCTACATTAAACTATGTATTTTCTAAATTATTGATCTTCATAATTATGGATATAATTATATTGATTTTTGGCTCTATAACATCATTTTTTATTATAGGCTATATGAATATTAAAGTGCTGGAATTATTACTTTTTAATTCATTTTATATAATATTTTCAATAATATCCATAGGGCTTATATCAGTTACATTGTCAAGATTTAATATATTATCTGAAATCGTTACAATATTCTACTATTTAATAATATTAGTTATTGCACTTAGCAGCATATCAATAAAAACAGTATTAAAATTATTTCCATTTTTTTATTATTTTCAGTTATTATTACATTTTAAAGTTGGATATAATATATCTAATTTAATTTTTATGCCGTTATTATTTATAGTTTTTATAATACTTGCTCTTCTGTTATTTATGTATTTTAAGTGGAAAATATTTTATGATTTTAAGTAATTTTATATTTTAATGCAAGAAATATTAATTTTTCACCTCAAATAATTTTATTTCCACGTCTCCAGATGAATTTACACACTATCTTCTTTCCGCTCATCTATATAGTTCTTTATGTATGGTTATATGATGAAATAACGTAAACGATGCATTTTTACACGATAATATAATAAATTTACAGGAAATTCGATAGCAGCTATTCAAAAGATGGCTTGTGGATACCATAATAGAGAAGATTTTAGAAAAGCAATATACTTCCACAGCGGCAATCTAAAGTTTAACTCAGGGTTCACTGAAATGTCAGTAGATTCACTGTTATTAGGCTATTTACATCAGATTTCATATGGTTTGCCTGCATAACCTGAAAAACAATATTTAAACCGGCCATATGTTTTCAGTTATGCCAACTTTTATATTTTCATGGAGGCTTATAGATTATATGGGAACAATTTTTTACGTGTACCTAAGTCAGGAT
>NZ_KI542762.1:0-7431 GCF_000496155.1 Ferroplasma sp. Type II | reverse complement strand
AGGCAACTATATTAGCGAAAGAAGTGCTAAAGAATTTGAAAGGATTAGGATATCATGCTTTCGTGAAACATACGTGTCTCTCGCCGGATCAAGAGAAAAAGAATTAAAGACTGCCTTCATATTTAAGGAAGTTAAAATGCTTAACGTAATCTTATCTGAACCAGAGTTTATCATTCTTGACGGAATAGATTATGACGCAATAATTGGAGTGGAAGTATTACAAATAATGGGTTTATCAATTGATATGAGAGCTGACCGACTAAAGTGAATTTTTTTAGGCATTCGCTTAAAACTTTAATCGAATCCTTGTCCATTCTGATAAAAATCCTTTTTATTCTATTGACGTATCGATAAATTCCGGGAAGTGTGATGTATTAGAGAGATCACAGTTCGCCTCCATCTTAATAGATACTAAAAATGAAATCATCTGATTTTGCCAAAATCTCAGTCATTTTTGTCCAGTGAACCATAGAGCGCCCAATCTCTTTATTCCATTTCCTGTTAAGGCATAATATTTATTTCAGTGGCCAATGCAAAACTTATATATTCTGAAGGATTACATAAATATGCAAAAACTTGAATCTATTGTGCCAATTATAACGCCATTTACTGAAAATAAAGTTGATAAGGGTCTGGCAGTACAGCACGGAGAAGATGTCCTTAAGGGTGGAATAAAATATGTATTTCTGGCAGGAAGCACCGGACTTGGTCCGTCACTTGTTGAATCTGAAAAGCTCGTTCTGCTCGATGCCTTTGCCCATGTGCCCGATAATGTTATACTCCAGTGCGGTTCCCTGAATCTTGAAGAATCAATAAATCTAGCAAGAAACGCAAAAAAATACAAGATACATGCTGTGGCTGCACTGCCTCCATACTATTTCACCGGAATGAAGAGAGAATGGATAATAAAATATTACACAAAAATTTCTGCGGAATATCAGACTATTATCTATAATTATCCTGACACAACAGGGTACAATATTACATATGACATAGTCAATTATATAAAAAAGGCCGGCGGTAATGTAATCGGAATCAAGGAAACAACGTTTAACATGAATGACATACTGAATACTAAAATGTATGTGCCTGATTTCAGTGTGTATACAGGCCCGGATCAGTATATACTTTCTGCGTACAGGCTTAGGCTTGATGGCTATGTTTCTGGCGCTGGCAATTATGGCTATAAAATCATAAAAAAGATAGAAGAGAATTATGACAACAATGATGGTGACAGGTATCAGTTCCTGCTCAACGAACTTTCTGCACTATCCAGAAAATACGGGACAATGTCATCGATATATGATATGGTGGAAATAATGACAGGGATAAAATCCGGAAGCCCCAGGGAACCTTTCTTCAAACTCACTCCTGAGGAAAAGGGTGCACTGGAAAAAGAAATGAATGAGGTATTCAAAAAATATAATTTTAAGCCTTAAGATTTGTTTTCTATTTCTGCATATGGAAGTACATTTCCATTTATATTTTTGAATTTTACAAGGATTTCCAGTCCAATTTCCGGGTTGCTTCCAGAAATGTCCATATAGGCACGGAAACCATCGTTTAGGCTAATTATACCATAATACCCTTTGTTGAATTCAGTGAAACTGTATATTTCACCTCTGCCAGAAGACCGCATAATTTCAATGGCTGATCCACCGCAAACAGGGCAATTGTCCCTGGGATAATAGTAAATGTTGCCACAGTGCTGACACTTTATGTAGGGTAGTACACCCTTTGAGAAACTGTCGTTATATGCCTTATAAATCTCATTAAGTTTCATTCAACTCCTCCTGGAATACCCATCTCCTTTAGATGTGTGAGGAATTGTGTAATGAACCCCAATCCCTTGCCATGTTTTACCAGTTTAACCTTTTTTATGCTTATATCCATTTTCATTCTCCTCCTTTTATAATGATTGATTTTCCAGATGTGTATGCATCTCTACGATACAACTTCTGCCTTTCTTTCATGTTTTCAAAGTCTCCTGATCAACTCTTGCTGAGTAACTCAAGGAACGAGCCCACAGTTTCATTTACGGGTAGTTAACTTAATCACCCAGAATCATGGATACAGAATGGTTTCTTGACCATCCTCCCATGCCGTTTATGAATGCTTTTCCAGGACTTTTGACCTGGTTTTTCCCTGCCATTTCGTTCATCTGAAGCAGAGTTTCATAAAGCATCACACTTCCGCTCATATATGCAGGCTGTCCACGATTCAGACTTCCTCCTGCTGTGTTCAGGGGAAAATCGCCGTCAACTGAAATAGAATTTTTTTCCAGAAACGATCCGGATGTGCCAGGTGGAACTAAGCCTGTATTTTCTAGCTGAATCATTACAGTGATACTGAATGAATCGTAAAGTTCATAGAAATCACACTTTTTGATATCATTTCTGAAAGCCGATGAACTTTCTGCAGCTGGTGTCACCGTTATATCCACCATTTCTGGTGGGAGTGCTGACTGGTGTGCCTCACCATATTTGAGTATTCTGATTTCCCTTAATTTCCCTGGATTTTTTGATACTATAAAGGCATGAAATCCGTCTACCGGATAAACAATTTCAAGGAGATGCAGTGGTGATGACACTATGGGTGAAATTAATACATCCTCAACTTTGATCAATCCTGAAAACATGGAATATCCAGATCTGTTTGCGTTTTCCCTCTGCTTTACTATGAGCATGGCTCTCTGTTCATCTGTTGAACCATATACTTTCTTATGCCGTTGTGCAAGCAAGGCATAATCTGATACAGGATTCATATTGTTATAGCCCGACAGCAGGGGCTTATAAGGAGTGTTTACTATCTCAGGATAGATATTTTCAATAGAATCCACTGTCTGTTTTTTCTTCCTAACTTCAGATCCCTTTCCCCCAAATAGGAGGAGAATATTCTCTGCCATGCCTGTTTTTATAAGGTTTTCTGCCCTCCAAAATGCAGATAGCACTGATGGGCCTCCATATTCCAGTGAATCTATGTACCTTGGTTTGATTCCCAGATAATTGCATATCTGGTCAGGGAAAAAATGCATGTACATATTCCCATCAAATACACCAGGAAGAAATGTTGTCATGAACCCATCAATATCCTTCCTTTCTAATCCAGCCATATAAAGAGCTTTATTGAATGCTTCATTCATTATCTCATATGCCGAACCCTCGTAATTTTTATATATGGCTTCTGAAAATCCCCTTATCACTGATAAACCACCTCTACAGAGTGTATTTCAGACCTTTTAATCTTTCCTGATGCATTTAATGGCATATTCCTTACAAAAACAATACGAACAGGTACCTTATATCTGGCAAGTTCTTTTCGGCATGTATCCTTTATATTTTCTCTCATCTCTTCATAGTTGTCTTCATCTGCAGAGAGTTTCACATATGCTACTGGAACTTCTCCCTTGTATTCATCCTTTTCCCCTATTACTACAACATCTTCAATAGATTCCACGGTTCTTATAGCATTTTCAACTTCCGCAGGGACTACTTTATATCCTGACACATCAATGAGATCCTTCTTCCTGTCAATGATATAGACATAGCCATCTTTATCAACATGGCATATATCCCCAGTTTTCAGGCCGTATTTCCCAAAACTCTTCTTTGTGTCCTCTTGATTTCTGTAATATTTTCTGACAACCTGTGGACCTGATACAATTAATTCACCATCCCTTCCCCTGACAATTCGTGTATAATATGCAGGTTTCCCGGCAGTCAGTGTGCCGTTGTATGTTAAAAGTGTATTATTGTATGGATATTCCCAGAGAGTTACAGGCGAGGTACTTTCTGTAAGGCCATATGCCATGTATATCCATTTTCCTGTCATGGTTTTCCAGTCCATTTCCGTTTTCACGGGCATGGGCATTCCCCCGGCTGACCAGACCCTCACTGATGAAAGTCTTTTATCAATATTGGGTAGGCCTGACCATGAATTCAGCATGGCACGGTATGCTGTTGCAACAAACATTGTAATAGTCGTTTTAGAGGATTCAACAGTTTCCAACGTAATTCCTGGATTGAATCTGTATGTGAGAGCCATTGATGCCCCGGCCAGCATGGTAAGTGATATGCCGAATATAAGGCCGGTTATGTGAAAGAATGGGGCGATGCAGAGGCTTCTGTCATCTGGATTTACAGAAAACCACTCACGGTAAATGTAAGATGCGGCATATATATTCCCGTGGGTTATTTCCACTGCTTTCTGCCTGCCGGAAGTTCCTGATGTAAAAACAAACATTGCCGTGCTTTCTGGCTGGACATTGAAGGCATTGAACTGGTTTTTTGACCAGAGATTTAATTCTTCATTTATTCTTCCTGAAAGGAATTGTGCAGCCATGTTTTCTGGGAGTTTTCCAAACGTTTCCGGATCTGTGTAGAAAATGTGCAGATTCTGTATATTTGAAAGTCCGGCAAATTTATCACGGAATTCCGCACTGATTACCAGTATCCGTGCGTTTATGAATTTTATTTTTTCCATGATTTCAGGTTCAGAGTCCAGTGGACTAAGGGGCACGAAGATACATGAATTTTTCCAGGTAGCATATTGAACGATAGGAAACTGCGGTATATTTTCTGTAATGATTGCAACAGTATCACCAGAATCACAGTACATGGAAATCTGCGCGGCCACTGCATTTGAATATTTATCAAACTCTCCGAAGGTCATAACATTGTTAAAATATATAATAAATGGGCTATTCATTCTGGAATCCTTAAGAACTTCTATCATGGACTTCAAAGTATCATTCCACCCCCGACCTCAAGTAGTATTCCACTAATGTAATCACTATCCGGCTTCATAAGGAATGAAACCGCATTTGCAACATCCTCTGCAGTGCCAATACGCTTAAGAGGTATTTTTTCAATAAATTTCTCCCTGATTTTTTCTGGCATCTGGTCAGTCATGGGAGTTTTTATGAATCCAGGCACAACAGCATTGGACGTGATGCCATATTTTCCAAGTTCTCTGGCAAGTGTTTTTGTGAACCCTATGACACCGGCCTTCGCAGATGAATAATTGGCCTGCCCCACATTACCATTCCAGCTTGCAGATGAAATATTCACTATTCTGCCAAATTTATTTTCTATCATAGAATCAATAAACTGCCTGGTGACATTAAACATACTGTAAAGATCTGTTTTGATCACGGCATCCCACTGTTCATAAGTCATATTTCTGAACAGTACATCCCTGTTTATTCCTGCATTGTTAACTATACCAAATATTTCTCTTTTGTCTATGCCTGAAAAGGCATTTTCACAGGCTTCATAGCTGGAAACATCGCACTGGATTCCCTCAATATTTCCATATTCTGAGTTCAGTGTTTTGGCCGAATTCATTACTTTATTATCATAATCGACCATAATTATTCCATATTTCTCTGAGGCCAACCTCTCTGCTATTGAATGCCCTATTCCCCTGTTAGACCCGGTTACAATAATTTTCTCTGTCAATATATTACCTCTATTATCAAGATAGATAGCAAAAGAATATAACATTTCTATCTTCAACAGACTTGTGTGCAACTGATAATTTGCCAAATAAATTTATTACTTCAAACTTTTTGTTTGCCATATAAAAAGAATAATCACAGGCAATATTAATTTTCCTATTTACATGTCAGCTACCTCATGCCCCAGCATAAAGGTTTCATGTTTCACAGACGGAACTTACAACTAAATAAGCAAGAAAGTAACTGAGCTTGCGATGTGGATCAATTGTGAAACTATTATATTAATCCATGAAATGAAGAACCAGAAGGTAATCCATTGGACAAGTCCTGAAAAATGGCATGATGGAGATTTCTTCTGTAAAATCCTCTATAAGAGGTTGTTAACGCCTCTGTGTTCCGGTTAGGCATAATACATGCAAAGGTGTATTCCAATTGCACGTAGACAGAGATACATGCAAAGGGAGCACTGATACCCCTAAAGAGGCAACGCTGTAACCGGCAGTGACCTTAAGACCCGGCAATGGGTTCTTGCGAAACCGTCCGGACCGTGCGGAATGAAAGCGAAGCAAAAGTGAGAACCTCCGATCTCTTAGGATGGAGGATATGTCAGACTTACCTATGAATTTATATTAAATCCTTTGAGCGTGGAGGTGTTATCTCCATCAGGTTTGAATCCTCTGTGCTCCACTGATATTTTTCTATAGGAGTTGAAGCTTCATTCAAGTACTTCTGTTATTCCTCTTATATAGTATATAAGAATGGTGTTTAAATATTATTTCCATAAGCTCATCGCCATCTCAAACTCAGTGGTTTTATTGAGATCCTGTTGAGTGCCACTTATATATTCAATAGGTTGATTTTTCAGGGTCTTTTTCTATGTTTATATCAATGTGCCTGATCTCTCTCCATGAAAAATTCTTTTTCATCTTTAAATTATTGTAATAATAATTTCCAGAAAAAAACAGATTACCCCTGTCATTATACTTTATTGAAGACACAGATAGGAATTTATACTCTCCATTATCTGTCAAAACATTAACAGTAAAATCATATAGAAATGCATAGGCAAGCGTTTTCTTTATATCTTCCATATCCATGCTTGACTGTCTGTCAGACTCTTCAAGCTTTCCCTCGCTAAATGATACTAAAGCTATTATCATTTCAGTCTAATTCATAATCAGGACATGTTATTTATATTTATTTTAAATGATTGTGGCTCTTGTATACTACCATATGAACAATAATTTTTCACCATGTTCACCGGCTATATCCTGTGATCTTTGAAGATATCATCTGTGTCTTATATATATCACATGCGCTATAAATGTTCAAAAATCCAGTACTTTGAGCGGGAAATCCTATTAAAAACAACTATTTCTTTAACTGTATATAATTACCACAGTTAAATGCAATATTAAAGTCTATTTTCCAGGTATTTCATTTCCTCATCCTTAAGTAGCAAATCCGAAAATTTTACATTCTGCATAACATGTTCCCTGTTAGACGCCCTTGGTATGGGAAACGCATTATGATGTTTGCTTACAAGATAGGCCAAAGCTATATTGGCATTCGGCACATCACCTACTGTTTTTCTGATATGGTCAAAATATTTGTTATATTGTGGCTGGGTGACCTTTCCATGTCCCAGTGGAAAATATGCCATTACAGCTATGTGATTTTTTTCACAATAATCTATAATACCTCTCTGGTTTTTCCTGTGAAAAATGTTATAGTTTATCTGCACAGACGTAATCTCATATTTTGAAAGTGCATTCTGTGCACGTTTTATGAGATTCAAATTAAAATTGCTCAGGCCTATGTATTTCATTTTTCCCATATCTATCATCTTCTCCATGGTTCTAAGTGTTTTTTTGAGGTCTATTGTGGGATTTGGAAAATGGATCTGATACAAATCAACATAATTGGTGTCAAGACTTTTCAGGCTGCGGTCAAGAGCCTTTTCCAGCGATTTT
>NZ_KI542761.1:2295-3967 GCF_000496155.1 Ferroplasma sp. Type II | reverse complement strand
CACATGTTCGCTGGTGATTATCCCATCATTTACCGTAAAAATAATGGAACCNCTTTCTCAAATTATATCCGTCAAAGTATTTGTCCACAACAGCATATTTTTCCATTGCAATCACCGCAATTCCTTAAATTTTTTTGATTTATGCATAAGGCTACCATTTATTACTGTTTCGGTTTGCAATTTCAATGTACCTGACCTAATTTTTGGTATTCCCTGTGGAAGTTTTTTGAATATAGTAATCGCAACATCCTGATATGGGGCATATACTGCATCTGGGTGACACGGGCTTGCATATATTCTTTCCAAATTCCACCAGGACTGGATTAAATTCTATCTGGTATTTGACCGGCACTATGGCCTTTAATGCCTCTTCGGTTTCATCCGGATTCTTTGTATGGACCAGCCCGATTCTGTTAGATACCCTGAAAACATGCGTGTCAACAGCAATAGCGGGTATATTGAACCCCTGCGTGAGTACTATGTTTGCAGTTTTGCTTCCAGTTCCAGGAAGTTTTACAAGTTCATCATGGGTATCTGGAACTTTTCCTCCATAATCATGATTGATTATTCTTGCTATTTCAATTATTCTTCCCGATTTAACATTGCTGAATCCCACATATTTTATAATGGCCTTTATATCAGAAGGATTAGCGTGCTCCAGTCCATAGGAATCATGATACCTGTTGTAAAGTTTCCGTGCAGCTTCGTCAGTTACCGCATCTTTCGTTCTCTGGGATAATATTGTTGTTATAAGTATCCAGAAAGGAGAATCAGTAAATTCAAAATGATGTTCAGGCGATACCTCCCTGATCTTCATATATATATTTTCAAAGTCCACCATAAGCCCTTATAATTGTATGATTTAAATTATTATCTGAACAAAATTATGTGGAATATGATATATAAAAATATGTTACAATTTAATCAGAAAGAAAGCCAGTGAGTTTACGATGTGGATAAATTCTCTGGAAGAAATGTACATTTATTCAATAAATAATAAAGTAATTAAATATCTTCAAAACTTGCCCGTCGTCTAATTTTTAAATATTTATCATAAATTATCAGGTTCAAAGCATGGAGTGTGGGATACTATTCCTTGTCCAGGGTTATTATAAGATAAACCTTTCTGCCAAGGAACTCCTTGGGGCAGTCTACCTTTGCTCCTGATCCAAACTTTGTGACTCGCCTCTCAATAAATCCCTGTATTCCCTTCACCGGTGATGACATTCAGTACAAGCTTGAGGAGATCAACAATATTCTGGGAAAGAAATACGTACTGGAACACCCTAAAAAGGAGAGGGACTGGAGAACTTACGAGCAGGAGTTTGCACAGAGAAGGGATGACAGAATAGATAATGCACTATTCTGCACCGGTGTGTGGTACAACCTGTTCAATATGGGTAGATTGTAGAATAGTGTCCCACACTCCAAAGCATGGTAATACTTATGTAAGAATATACCATATCCTGTTAATTCCATGATATCTGAAGAAAAGAAAAACAAAATAAAATCTTCCTTAAAGAATACAAAGGAAAGAAGGAAAAACCAGATAATAACAATAGTAAAAACTAAGATAGACATGGATAAATTAAGCAATAAAACAGTAAACACATTAAAGATCCTATTCCTAGAATTCAAATGGCTGTACAATTATGTAATTAACAGGGAGTTC
>NZ_KI542761.1:0-1625 GCF_000496155.1 Ferroplasma sp. Type II | reverse complement strand
TGATAGAGATAATGCCTCTACACTTAAAGGATTTAATGTAAGTCCATATGTAAGTACAAGTTTTATCAGTGAAACAGGAAGCCTCAATGTTTTAACATGAGGTAGCTCACTGGTAATCTCCCAGTTCCCTTATCTGTGTTCCTTTTCCGGACAGTATGGAATCTACCAGTTCAGAGGCGAATCTGATATTTGTTATAAGAGGTATATCCTTCTTAATTCCAAGGTTCCTGATAGAGAATCCATCCCTAATTGACCCATATGATTCTGAGGGCGTGTTTATTATCATTGATATATCCTCATTTCTTATTATTTCACTGATTCCCGGTGACCTGAGATCCTTTACCCTGTAAACGACAGTGGCGCCAATCCCGGCTCCCTTGAGGGCACTGTATGTTCCCGGGGTTGCGTATATTTTCACACCCTTTTTATCCAGTTTGCGACCTATTTTTATGGCTTCATCCTTATCCATATCATTTACGGTAATTATGACGGATTTTAATTTAAAATCCCTTTTCATTATGCGTATTACCTTGGACATTGATTCCTGGAACGTTTCGCCGCAGCACATGGCCTCCCCTGTGGACTTCATTTCTGGACCAAGAATAACATCCATATCCCTGAATCTCTTGAATGGAAATACAGGAACTTTGATGAAGAATGATTTCGGTTCTGAATACTCTATATCTGGAGCAATGCCGAGCATGGCCTTTATTCCATAATCCACCCAGTTAATCCCCGTAGCCTTTGCAACAAATGGAATAGACCTGGAAGACCGTGCATTCAGTTCAATTACATATATTTCGTTGTCCTTTATGGCTATCTGGAGGTTAGAAAGGCCTGAAAGGTTGAAATTTACCCTCATTTTCTCAACTATGTCCTGGATCCTGTTCAGTGTTTTCTTATCAATCCTGTCTGGCCCAAGAACCATAGTAGCATCACCTGAATGGGTTCCAGCCTCTTCTATGTGTACCGAAATTCCTGCTATTACTGATTTTTTACCGGAAGATATGAAATCCACATCAATTTCTGTTGCATTTTTCAGGTACCTGCTTACCAGGACTGGAGATCCCGGGCGATCTATGAACAATTCTTTTACACGTTCAATTAAAATATCATAACTGTAAATTATATCCATTGCTCTTCCGCCTATAATGAAACTGGAACGGATGATTACCGGAAGGCTTATTCCTCTTATTTTTTCCTCCAGTTCGTTTATATTAGAGACTTCAATATAATCCGGCTGTTTTATGCCCAGGCTTTTCAGTGTTTTCGAGAATATTGTGCGCTCCTCAATCCTGTAAATATCCTCCGGTTTCGTTCCCATAACGATATTCTGGAATATTTTTGAGAGCCCTGAGGCCATATTCTGACCTGTTTGCCCTGAAAATTGGATTATAATTCCCTCTGGCTTTTCTGCACTAACAATGTTAGACACATGTTCAAGTGTAACCGGTTCAAAGTAAAGTTTGTCCGATATGTCAAAGTCGGTGGAAACAGTTTCTGGATTGCTGTTAACCATTATTGCCTCATAGCCCAGTGTCTTCAAGGACAATATGGATTTTACCGCACCGTAGTCAAATTCCACGCCCTGAGATATCCTGTTGGGTCCTGAACCTATGACTATA
>NZ_KI542760.1:5913-8027 GCF_000496155.1 Ferroplasma sp. Type II | reverse complement strand
TATTATGTATAATATAATTGAGGGTACAAATGAAGAACTTACTAAAATAGCATCAGGCCTGGGGTTGACATATGATGAGATAGTAATGCTCAGGAACTATTTCCGCGGGCTTGGAAGAAATCCAACTGACATTGAAATACAGGCTATCGCCCAGGGGTGGAGCGAACATTCCTGCTATAAATCATCCAAAATTTACCTGAAAAAATATTTTTCTGGGCTTAAGAGCGATTATACAATACTCACAATGGAGGATGATGCAGGTGTCATATCATTTGACAGCAACTATGCATATGTAGTGAAAATGGAAAGCCATAACCATCCCAGTGCCGTTGAACCATATGGTGGTGCCGCAACGGGAGTTGGAGGGATTATCAGAGATGTTCTTTGCATGGGTGCACAGCCGGTGGCACTGGTTGATTCCCTATATTTTGGAGATCCAGATAATGAAAAGGGCAATCTAACCGAACGGTTTATAATAAACAGGGTAGTTGGAGGAATTAGAGACTACGGAAACCGTGTCGGCATCCCTACAGTTGCTGGCTCAGTGAATTTTAACCCCATATACAATGGCATGCCCCTTGTAAATGCGGGGTGCATAGGCATTGTAAGGAAAGACCATGTGGTCAGGAGCAGGATAAGCAAGGAAGGAGACCTGCTTATTGTATGTGGTGGCAGGACGGGAAGAGATGGAATACATGGCGTAAATTTCGCTTCTAAGATTCTTAAGGCAGATAATGAAGAGAACAGAAATGCTGTACAGCTGGGAAATCCAATTATAAAGGAGCCACTAATACATGCCATTCTTGAGGCGAATGAAGCGGAAATAATAGACGGAATGAAAGACCTTGGTGGTGGGGGGCTCTCAAGCGCAGTGAGTGAAATGCTTTTTGCCGGTGGCATGTCAGGAATTATAAACCTTGACAGGGTGCTTTTGAAGGATAGCAATATGGAACCATGGGAAATATGGGTCAGTGAATCACAGGAAAGGATGTTTCTGGCAATTGATCCGTCAAATCTTGAAAAAATAAAGAAAATTTTTGGAAAATGGGGTATAGAATATTCTGTCATAGGTGAAACCTTGAAGAGCCCCAATCTCATAATTCAACACAATGGAGAAAAAATACTTGATATGGATCTATCATTCCTTACAGGAGGCCCTGTATATGCAAGGAGCTACAGGAAGCCTGAAAAAGTCGAAAAAACGGTATTAGACCGTGAACCGGAGAACTACAGAAATTTTATTCTGGAATTCCTGTCCAATCCGAATATATGCTCAAGATTCAATATAGTAAGGCAGTACGACTTTACAGTCAGGGGAAATACCATTGTAAAGCCATTTGCCGGCATGCCTAACCATGAGACGCACTCGGATGCAACAATCATAAAACCTGTGGAAGAATCTTACCAGGGTCTGTGCCTTACTTCTGGATCAATTCCGAAAATGGTAGGGATAGACCCTTACTGGGGAACAATGCATGTTCTATCGGAGGGATACAGGAATATACTTAGCTCTGGCGGCACACCACATTCGGTTGTGGATGCCCTGAATTTTGGAAATCCAGAAAATCCTGAGACAATGTACAGATTTGTTGAATCCATTCATGCCATATCAGATTTCTGCCGGGCAACTGGGCTGCCACTGGTATCCGGAAACGTTAGTTTTTACAATGAAACAGACTGGGAAATACTGCCCACCCCCAATATGCTCCTTATTGGAAAAATCGAGGATATTAGAAAGGCAAAGACTGTTGAGGCAAAGCATAGCCGTAATCCGGTCTATCTTGCTGGAACAATAATACCGGATCTGGCTGGTAGCCAGTATTCGTCTGCAATGCATACCGGACATAGTATACTGCCCCATATGAATATAGATGAGCTTATTGCCCTCAAGGAGGATATAGATTCCTCAAAGGATTCTATAGAATCCATGCACGACATTTCAACTGGTGGGCTTCTCATGTCCATTCTTGAGATGTCCTTTGGAAGCCAGTACGGCATAGAGGCCGACATATCAAACATCCCGGGAAGGACTAATGAAAAACTCTTCTCAGAACTGGGAAATGGCATACTGATCGAGGTCAAGAAATCAGATGAGGAGAAATTCCTTAAATCCT
>NZ_KI542760.1:4848-5863 GCF_000496155.1 Ferroplasma sp. Type II | reverse complement strand
ACAGAGCTTGCTGTCGGCTACGTATATGAAATCTGATCTGCCGGATAAATCCCTCAGAAAATTCCATGTATCTATGTGCGTTTCCACGTCCTGTGTGTTTCCGTCCAGTGCCATGTAGTGCACGGGAACAGAATGATCTGAACTGACCGTCAAGGTCCAGAGGAGCTGCTTCAGATCCGGTCTGTGATCCTTGTTGTGCCCGTATGTTATTTCAGCAGTCTCCTTTCCCCTCTTATCTGATCCATCAGCATCCTCGTAATCGCCGGAAAATGTTATTGTTGTGCTGTCGTTGTGGAATTCATTCATGCTTATTCCGAATTTCTCGACAACGCTTTTCACGATTTCAACAAGCATAGATCCCCTGTCAGCATCAAAGAGCACATCAAGCGATCTGCCAATTCTGTCATCGTTAATATGCGCTGCCTGATCCCGGGAAACACCAAGAAGTGACGGCTCTATTGACGATGCCCATTTCCCAATACCGTATACCGGTTCCCTTTCCGTCAGTATGTTCCTTAACAGAATCAGGAGACATGATGTGTGTGGAACCATGCCTCCTCCACCCATGCGTGAAGAAAGTATGTCGGATAATCCAATTCTGTGTATGTACCTGTTTATTATGGGGATGGCGTAGATCCACCTTGTCTGGAGTTCATGCTTATCCGAACCTGACTGTTGAACCATTGCATGTGTATATACTATAGGTATATATACCTATAGTTAATCCCGATCAATGAAGGAGGCGGATCCATGTCAGTGGATAAACTGGAAGATCTAAGGAAACAGGTCAAAGAGCAATCTCATGAACTAAAAAATATCGATTTTGCTCTTCACGGAACCGTATGGAAGCACTACATGAAATGCGGTAATGTGAAGTGCAAATGCCATGCCAGTCCTCCAAAACTACATGGACCCTACTATGACTGGTCAAGGAAGGTAAAGGGAAAGACTGTGAACATAAGGTTATGTGAAGAACAGGCAAAGATTGTTGAAGAGTGGATACAGAACATGAAAC
>NZ_KI542760.1:2522-4798 GCF_000496155.1 Ferroplasma sp. Type II | reverse complement strand
TTCAGGGGCAAATTGATCCAGAAAAGGACAATTATGAACTCTATATGGAAATTATTGAGTGCGGTCTTACAGCTGAAGAGGTTAATCAACGTGTAAAGAAAATGGAGAATGAAATCAATCAGGGAACACTGGATCTTTCACTCTGACAATAATTATATAATGATTTTAAATGCAAAATAAATGGCAAGCAAGAAAATAATAGTGGGAATAATATTCATAGTAATAGGAACTTCCCTTGCTATAGGTGGAGTTCTCACAATTACCGGAGAGCCGTCTGGAAATACTGTGAATAAGCATTCAGGTGATGTTTATACATCGCCTACCTTCAATTTTTCAAATAATATGGTGCTTATAATGGTATCCTCCGACAATTCCTCTGCCGGCCTCGTCAGCTGTACAGAGTTTACAGAACATGCGTCCGGCTTTAATACCTCCAATATAGGCAATTATACTGTGACGCCAGAAAAATACGTTGATGGGGAACCATATTATGCAAATTTAAATGGCACGTATAAATATGTAATCATTACAGGCCATAAACCAACCATGGACTATAATTTCATTAAAGAATCAGAATTTTTAAGGGTTACTGATGCAAGCTATATTGCTGCCTTAGGTGCACTTCTGACAGGTTCTGGAATAATACTGGCTATGGTTACCATACTTTTCAGGAAGATAAATTCCCGTAAATAATAATGCATTTAAACCCCAGAAAGAGATTTTTATTATTATGGATCTGATACTCCTCCGGTTCTGTAACAAAAAAAACTTTAAACTAAATGTAATAGGCTTATATGATCGTTTCACCACTGGATTACCGATATGGCAGGGAAGATGTAAAAAACATATTTTCAGAAGAAACAAGATTACATATCATGCTCAATGTTGAAAGTGCAATAGCCCAGGCAGAGTCATATTACGGCATTATACCTGAAGAAGCTTATATGGACATAAAAAGGGTTGTTGACAATAATGAAGTAAAGATAAGTAGGGTAAAGGAAATAGAATCAGCCATCAACCACGATGTTATGTCAATAGTAGAGGCACTTACAGAAAAATGCACAACTGGAAAAAATTATGTGCACTTTGGTGTAACATCAAACGATATAAACGATTCTGCCTCGGCAGTCCAGATTAAGCGCGCTCTCAGTATAATAACTTCTGATCTCGTGGGATTGAGCAAGGCACTCATCACTGTTATAAGGAAAAATGAGGATACAATAATGGTGGGCAGAACACACGGCCAGCATGCATCCCCAATAACCCTCGGACTGAAGTTTTCTGTGTATCTTTCAGAGATAAACAGGCACCTTGAAAGAATTCAGGAGGGAAAGAAAAGGATGATAGCCGGAAAAATACTGGGACCTGTAGGAACAGGTGCAGCACTTGGAATGAATGCACTGAAAATACAGGAAAAAACCTGTGAAATACTGGGAATAACACATGAAACGGCATCAACCCAGATAGTTGGGAGGGACAGGTATATAGAATACCTCTCAATAATAAACAATATATCGGTATCCATAGAAAAATTTGCAACTGAGGTAAGGAACCTCCAACGCCCGGAAATATATGAATTGTCAGAATATTTCGATATGGACAGGCAGGTCGGATCAAGCTCTATGCCATCAAAGAGGAATCCCATAGTGTCTGAAAATATCGTCAGTCTGGCACGACTGATAAGGTCTTTCATAATACCTGAGTATGAAGCTGGTGTGCAGTGGCATGAAAGAGACCTTACAAACAGTGCACTGGAAAGGTTCACAATACCATATGTATCCATACTTGCCGACGATATTATAACAAAAATGACCGGTGTTATTAGTCATCTATTCATCAACAGTGAGGAAATGAAAAAAAGGGCATACGGTGATCAGTTCATTATGTCAGAAAGTGTTACAACAGCACTAACAAGAAATGGCATGCCAAGACAGGATTCACATGAATTCGTCAGAGAAGCATCTATGTATGCATACGAAAATAAAATAACGTTCAGGGAATCACTGTTACATAAGGGCATACTTAACTTCATTTCTGGGAAAATCCTCGATGAAGCAATGGAACCAAAAAACTTTCTTGGTGTCTCAAAGGAAATTTGTGAAAATTCAATACGAAATTCCGAGAACCTTGAAAAATATCTAGCAGGTGAAATATATGATTGAAAATTTCGAGGAAACAAAAAAATACAAATTAATATTGAACGAAATCAACGGTGAGGAAAAATCAATTACCGGTATACAGAGATCACTGAAGAGGGGGATCCTCAGAGTCGACCG
>NZ_KI542760.1:0-1819 GCF_000496155.1 Ferroplasma sp. Type II | reverse complement strand
CTCTATGAGCATTCTCCATATACAAATGCAAAAAATAGCCTGGAGGATACACTAAAAACAGAACCGAAAAAATATTTTGTCGCTTACCCGATGAGCAAAGACAGAGAATGGTACCTTATTAACTATGAAGAGCGGAGAAAGATACTTGCAGGGCATATAGGAACTGCAAGAAGTGACAAAGAAAGCCCGGGAATAGTTTCTTACACAACATACTCCTTTGGACTGGGAGATCAAGAATTTGTCGTACTTTATGAGCTTGATGACCTCGCTGCATGGTCACACGTCACAGAAAAATTACGTGAGGTAATGGCTAGAAAATGGATAATCAACGAATCGCCCATATTCGTTGGAATATACAACGGGGATAAACTGGTGGTTTAATATGCCCATAAAAAACTATTTCAGGGGATTAGATTATTTCAGTCAGCCTCTGGAGCTGGAAGATCTAACGCCAGACAAACTTCTGAACCTTAAGGATAAATATGCCCTGATCGATGTCAGAACAGGCTTTGAATACAGGCATGGCCATATAAAAGGTGCAGTACACTACAAACTGGGTGAAGAGGATATGATAGAAAAGAAATTTCCAAAGGAGGATCCCATAATTCTCATATGCAAAACAGGACACAGGAGCCGTGCAGCAGCAAACAGACTTGTAAGGCTCGGGTATAAAAAATTATATCACCTTGAAGGTGGCATGAACAGATGGAGAAAAGAAAAATTCCCTGAGGAAAAATAATTTATGCGAGTCCTAGCTGTTCCAGTTCATTCTTTTCCTTAGATTTCTTTTTCAAAATATATCTTGTTATATAACCGGCAATAGCATTTGCCGTTTTTTTGGTCACAGTTTTCTCTATGAAACTGTGTAAAATTTCCTTATTGTGATTGAAATCCTCATTGAAAAGATCCTTGTTATTATCAACTAATTCTTCTGCTATTCTTTTTATGTTAGACGGCCTTATACTTCCCATTGGCACATTATTTTATAAGCATATATAAATCATTTCATTTACGCAATGCCATTTAAGATAACATAGATTTGATGGAAAATATTAGATAAATTTCTGAAATACAATAAATGAGATCTGCCAATTATATGTCAGAGGTTAAAAACTTAAACCAATTTAATATAAAAAATAATTATTCTTTAGGAGGTACAACGGTTACAGGTATGTCAGAATGGGCAATAATCCCTGAGCTGACTGATCCCAGTATAAGTTTGCTGAATCCACGTAACTTCCTTGTTCCTGTGACTATTAAATCAACTCCTTTTTCCCTGGCGGTGGTCAATACTATTTTTGGTATGTCCTCACCGTTTGAACTTATCTTAATTAGTTCATATTTTGCATCCTCTGTGTCCAGAATCTTCTTAGCCTTTTCAAGGATTTGATTCGCTGTTTTATCCTGGCCTTCATATACAGATTGAGGAATATAGGAATCAAAACTTGCACTTATCCCAACTATGGTAGGTATCACATAAACAATATAATATTCTTCTGTGGTGCATTTCAATCCAAGAGCGTACTTAAGTGCTTCTCTGGCCCCTCCCGACCCATCATATGATACTAAAATTTTCATATAAAATAATATGGTAAGACTATTTAAAGTTATTTAATAATGATGTTGCATATATTGAAACAGTGAAATTATACCATGTTTAACCATAAATAAAGGCTTAACAATAAAATAGGTATTTATATTAAAAAATAATACCAAATATACATTTATATTTGAGGTGACATATTGAAACGAAGTTCAAGAGACTGGAAGAAAAAAGGAAACATGCGTTGGAAATGGAGAAAAAAGAGGGGATCCTCAG
>NZ_KI542759.1:0-28185 GCF_000496155.1 Ferroplasma sp. Type II | reverse complement strand
CTTCTTGGCACCTCTACACGTTCCCATCAATTTCACGTTTGTTATGCCATGTATGTCAAGATCTAATAGTCTTCTGGCTGCTCCCCCATCCCCACCACCTATTATCAATACATTTGAAGGTTTTGAGTTGAAATAATAGGGAACCATGGTTATCATTTCATGATAAACATATTCATCTTTTTCGGTTAGTTGTACAGTTCCGTCAATCGACAGTAATTTTCCAAAATCATAGGTATCGAATAGGTCTATTCTCTGGTAATCCGTTTTGATTGAAAGCAATTGATCCTTTATTCTGAATGAAAGCTGCAAATTATCCGAGTATCGTTCTGAAAACCAATTTTCTATTAATCTCATATAAGTTTATATTTACTGTGTATATAATTTTTATCGGAACTAAGGTAAATGGTTTACTGGCACAAACAGTTGCAGAATGAATTTATAAGCATAAATCTAAAATCAAGAAATATTATAAATACTAAATAAAAATATCACTACAATATTACAAATAAAAAAAGTTATTATTTCTTATACTTTAACTTATTTACTAATGGACAAATGTAATAAATATTTGTATTTTTTATAAAAAGTTAAAGCATATTCAGTAATTTTAAGGGTTTATTGGGTTTTAAATAGAAAAGTTATTATACTACAAATTACATTAAGTCATTGGTGAAATAATGGTAGGTATAAGCGAATTATCAAAAAAGGTTGCCAGCTCTACAAGCACAACACAGAAAAAAACAGCGGAGATAATAACGACATTTCTTAAGGAAACAGTAGAGGCAGTCAACGATGGAAAGAAAGTAAACCTGGCCGACTTCGGTATCTTTGAAAGAAAAGAACAGAAAGCAAGAGTGGCAAGAAATCCTAAAACCAGAGAAGAAATAAAGGTTCCTGCTAAAGATAAGTTCGTATTCAGGGCATCTTCTGCTATAAAATATAAAGATTAATTTCATAATATAATCATTTTATTAAACAAACATATTTTTTTTTGATTTCAACTATAATAGTAAAATAATACTTAGCAATAATGTTATATGAAAGTTCTGGGAATTGAAGGAACGGCCCATACAATAAGTGCAGGCATTGTAGATGAAAAAAACATTCTTTCAAATTCCTCTTCAACATATATTCCTCAAACTGGCGGTATTCATCCACGTGAAGCAGCAATTCATCATGCCGACAACATAATACCTGTTATGAAAAAAGCATTTGACAAATGTGGGCTATCACCCGATCAGATAGATCTGGTGGCCTTTTCCATGGGTCCCGGGCTCGGTCCGTGCCTTCGCGTTGTTGCCACTGCTGCCAGGGCTTTTTCAATTAAATATGGAATTCCACTAATAGGGGTTAATCATCCCTTAGGCCACGTAGAAATCGGGAGGAAGCTCTCAGGAGCAAGAGACCCTATCATGCTGTATATTTCTGGTGGCAATACGCAGGTTATAGCACATGAGGGTGATTCATACAGAGTTCTTGGAGAAACAATGGACATCGGCCTGGGCAATCTGCTCGACAAATTTGCAAGAGATATAGATATACCTTTTCCCGGAGGCCCAAGAATAGAGGAATTTGCATCAAAGGGAGATAAACTGCTGGATTTGCCCTATTCTGTCAAGGGCATGGACACATCTTTCTCCGGTATTTACACAGCAGCCATGAGTTACATAAAGAAAGAATCCATAGAAAATATATGTTACAGCCTTCAGGAAACCACATTCGCCATGCTGGTAGAGGTTCTCGAGAGAGCCTTGTATTACACAGATAAAAAAGAAATTCTGCTAGCAGGGGGTGTAGCAAGAAACGACCGCCTCAGGTCAATGGTATCAGAAATGGCACGTTCATCTGGTTATACTGCACATCTAACGGATAAAAAGTACTGTATGGATAATGGGGCAATGATAGCTCAAGCCGGGATGCTGATGTATCTTTCAGGGCAGAGGCAGGATATTATGGATACCAGAGTAAATCAGAGATTTAGAATAGATGATGTCAAAGTTCCCTGGATAAATTCCAGTAATTTAGCGATAAGCAATAATAAGGGTGCAGAGGCATTGATATCAGAATCACAATTTTATAGCAGGGCTATCATTACAAAGCAACGCCTGGAGAAAGAGTACAGAAATCCGGTTCTGGATCATAGAATAAGAATGGAGAGAATGAAAAATGAATTCAATATTCTTTTTCGGATGAAAAGTTGTGGCATAAATGTTCCAATTGTATATGATTTTAACAGATACGATTTTTCAATAACCATGCAAAGGCTGGATGGTGTAACGCTCAATAAAGCAATACATGAGGGTAATAACTATATGGAATATATACGGGAACTTGGAAAAATAATTGGAGAAATGCACAACCTCTTAATTGCACACGGTGATCTAACTCCAAATAATATTATCATTGCAGGTAACAATATCTATCTTATAGATCCCAGTATGGGGAAACTTAATTGCGAAATAGAGGATATGGCAGATGATTTATTTCTTCTTACAGAATCATTTAAAAGTCTATATCCCAATACTGATGAACTTGAGAATAATTTTATAGACTCCTATAAAAAGACATCTCATAATTATGAGAAGGTTATGGATGTGCTTAGTTCCATAAGGCAAAGAAGGAGATATGTATGACGCTTATTTGTAATGAAGTCCCCCACAGCTAAAGACCTATAAGACCCTCAATGTGAAAATTGGTATATATAGGAAATATTTGCGGATAATCTACAAAAATAAAAAGTTAAGGACTAAAGGTGTAAAATTATTAATAAATTATAATGCAATATACGGCATATGTTAAAGTTTGTTACCAGCAACGCACATAAATACATGGAAGCGGAAACCCTATTCAAAAAAAGAGGCATAGAAATATCATGGGAGAAAATGAAATATGAGGAGATACAGGCAGATGACAATGAAACAATATGCCGGGACAGTTGTATGAAATTATCAGAAAAACTGGAATCTCCATTTTTCATAGACGACACAGGACTTTATATAAAATCCTTGAATGGATTCCCGGGCCCTTTTGCTTCATATGTACAGGAAACACTTGGAAACTCAAGAATTTTAGAGATGGCATCAGGATCGGCTGCCTTTTTTAAAACAGTGGTAGGATTTAGCAACCAAAAACAAATATATGTATTTACAGGAATACTGAACGGCAATATATCAAATAGGGAATCCAGAACAAATGGATTTGGCTATGACCCAATATTTATACCGCAAGGATATGATAAGGAATTATCTGAACTTTCCACTGAGGAAAAAAATATTATTTCCCATCGGGGAAAAGCACTTGAAAAATTCATAGATTTTCTGCTTTCAAACGGGATAATATAACATTTTGGATAAACATTTTAATCTATAATTTTATTAATGAGCATATAATTAGGAATAAATAAAGTTCAAGGTGTATATTATGGTTGTAGCAGTAATTGCAGATCGGAAAACCGGTAAAACATATAAAAAAGAAATTGGAGAGGATGTCCTCGGTTCTTTGGCCGGGAGGAAAATAGGAGAAGAAATAGACGGTATATTTTTTGAAATGCCTGGTTATAAGATGAAATTGACAGGAGGTAGTGCCAACGACGGTTTCCCTATGAAAAAAGACCTGTCAATAGCAGGGAAAAAGAGAATACTTATAACTTACAATAAGGGAAGAAAGGGGAAAAATGGCATCAGGAAAAGAGTTACTTTTAGAGGAAATATAATTGGTTCAGATATATCTCAGATTAATCTTGTGGTTACCCAGTATGGAACAAAACCCCTTGAAGCAAAGGAAGAATCAGAAGAAAAAGGAGAACAATAATGGAACAGCCATCTGTTAATATAGGTATGGTTGGTCATGTTGACCATGGAAAAAGCACTTTGACTTTTGCCTTGACCGGCAAGAAAACTGACGTGCATTCCGAAGAAGTCAAACGTGGCATCTCAATTAAACTTGGTTATGCCGATACACCTATATATAAGTGCGTGGATGAATCCGGAAAAGAATTTTATTCAAATAAAAGGGATTCGGATAAATGTAAGTTGTCCCGGGTTATATCTATTGTTGATGCACCTGGCCACGAGACCTTAATGGCCACAATGCTTGCAGGGTCTGCCATAATGAATGGGGCAATTCTAGTAATAGCAGCAAATGAGGCATGTCCGCAGCCACAGACAAGAGAGCATTTAACAGCTCTTGAAATAATGGGAATAAAGGAAATTATAGTTGTGCAAAATAAAATTGATCTGGTAACACGAGAACGGGCTCTTGAAAGCTATAATGAAATCAAAACTTTTTTGAATGGGAGCATTGCAGAAAATGCGCCTATCATTCCCGTGAGTGCATATCACAACACAAATATTGATATAGTTCTTGAAGCAATAGAGAAGATTATTAAAAGTCCAAAATTCAACGAAAACGATTCACCGATGATGTATATAGCACGGTCATTTGACATCAACAAACCTGGAACCAAACCAGCTGAATTGAAGGGAGGAGTCCTCGGTGGCGCTCTAATTAAGGGTAAATTGACTGTTGGGGATGAAATAGAAATTTCACCAGGTGTACAGATTACAAAGGGAAACAAAACCACATGGGAAAATGTCACCACTAAGATCACATCCCTAATGGCAGGGTCATCGGCATATGATTCAATTTTGCCAGGAGGGCTTGCTGCCGTTGGAACAGAACTTGATCCTTTTCTCACTAAGGGAGATTCGTTTACCGGCAGAATAGTGGGATTGAAGGACAAGGTTCCAAAAACTATATTTAACCTGGAAATGGACATACACCTACTTAACCGTGTTGTTGGATTTGATGAAGAAGTTACCGTGGAACCTTTAAAGGCCAATGAAATGATCATGCTTACTGTTGGAACCGCCAATACTATAGGGTCTGTAGCCTCAATAAAAGATGAACATGTTGGTGTAACATTAAAATACCCTGTTGCTGCAAACATAAACGAGAGAATGGCAATAGGAAGGCGAATATCCAATAGATGGAGGCTTATAGGCTATGGCTCCATCCTGAAAATATCCTAATAATTGGATTTTCATCACAAAAATTATAAAATTAAATAAATAGTATATAATATCATTGTTCATGGAATTAAAGGAAAAAGTTGAAAAATATTTTGAAATTGAGAAAGCAGCGCTAGCTAAAATACATATCATTGCACCACAGGATTCATATATATATGGAATAGCAAAGGACCACATGGAAATGATATTAAGTTACTACAATGATGCCAAATATTTCTATGACAAGAATGACTTTATCAATGCCTTCGCGGCCCTGAATTACTCATACGGATGGATAGATTCAGCAATTCGGATAGGCCTGTTTGATGGTGATTCTGATCATCGATTATTTACTCATTTCAAGTAATCATCAAGATCCCCTGGCTTTTGTTCTACTCCATGCAAATCCATTTTCACATTGCTGTTTACAACATCGCTCTTTATTAAATTCTCCATTATGGGTTCAAGTTTATTTCTTATATCTCTTGTCATCCTATTAAATGACTCTATTGATTTCGAAAGATTCTTTGATGTTTCATTGAAGTCCTTCACAAAAGTTTGCATATTGCCGTAAAATTCTCTGATTTTTCCTATAAGTTCATTGAAATTTTCCACTGTATTGATGTCCTTCCATCCCATATGAACAGTAAGTAATAGAGATATAAACGTAACCGGTGTTGCTATGATTACCTTTTTTGTTATGGCATCTTCTATGATTTCTGGTTTGTTAGACATTACCAGACTCAAGAGTGATTCCATAGGCAGAAACATAACGACAAAATCAACTGATCCGTCAAATTTTTCCCAATATTTTTTGGATGCCAGATCCTTTACATGATTATTGAAAACGGATATATACTTCTCCAGGAAGGATTTATCATCATGTTCATTCATATGCTCAAAATATCCACTCAGGGGAACCTTTGAATCAACAACTATAGTCCTCCTGTTTGGCAATTTTATAATCATATCCGGTTTATTCAACCCGTCCTCCGAAGCTACCTGCTCCATGAAGTCACAATAAGGCGTCATACCTGCTATTTCCACAGTTCTTCGTAATGTAATCTCGCCCCATTTTCCCCTTACCGAGGGATTTTTAAGAGCCCCTGACAATTTAATTGTATCATGTTCCAGATCTGTAATCTTCTTGGATAGGGTATCTAAATTCTCTTTTAATGAACCGGATTCAGATTTACGCTCTCGTTCTATATTCTCAATATAATCCTGATAAGTTTTCAATGAGTTTTTTAATGGTTCTATGAGGCTGTTTAATTTTAAGCCTGTATTTTCACGTTCATTTCTTTCAATTTCCAGTGCATTTCTAAAAGCTACTGTGCTGGTGTTAAGAAGATTTTTATTCTCTGCCTCAATAAAATCATGCATTGATATTTTTAAGTTATTTTCAACGTTTCCATACATTTTTTTATTTATCCTGGAATATATTACCATGCCTGTTATGAGTCCTGAAACAAATCCCGCCAGAATTCCTATTGTGATCAAAAAAAACATATTTACAGTATACAGAACAAATAAAATAAATTTGTCATACAAAACGTGTTTATTGTATGCCAAGGTCTATCTGGTTTTCTATATATTTCCAGAACTTGTCCTCTATTTCAAAACTCCATAATGATTCAGGGACTTCGAAAAATGCGAGTTCTGGTGCTAATAGAAAACTCTCTATGGCTGCCACTCCAAGATCCTGGAGCCATTTGCCCATTCCAAGGCTTATTTTCACGTTGTCTGGTGTTCCTGAAACTGTAATGGAATATGCTCTATCCATTCCAGCTATGCTCCTGAGCAATCCTTCCTTGGTAGCCTGTATCAAAGTACCGTTTGGGTGCTTCCCTAACTGTGTTTTAAATTTCTCATTCTGAAAATACTGTTCTATCATATTTGACAGCTTATCCAAATCTATATTCTTTCCATTAAACTCCTTTACTTTTGTTTTCATAATTCCATATATATAAATGCGTATATAATCCTTTTTCAAAATATTACATTTAATGGGCTTAGAAGTAGGAGCCAGCATTACATTCGAGAATAAAATCTATTTATACAAAAAACATAGATATGCAAAATTAAAAAGGTTTCCCTATAAAAGCAAGCGGGTCCGAAGGGATTTGAACCCTTGACCGATGGATTAAGAGTCCATCGCTCTACCTAGCTGAGCTACGGACCCAGTTAGTTAAATAAGGTTATGTTAAAATACTATTTTAACTTTTTAAATTTTAGTTATAGGTACCCCGCTATCCTACCGGAGAGTCAAAATATTTGCACTGCCAAAAATATTCAAAGGTTGCTGGTGGAGTATCTCCGTATGCTTGAATTTTCTTCAATCTGAAGGTACGTGTAATCCCAGATCACAAATGTTAAAAATCTCTAAATTTAAAATTGTTGTTAAGCAGACCCCCCGCTATTATAGCTATAATTCCTATTAATATGAGAAATGTGGATATATCTCCTAAATAACCGATATAAACTAAATATCCCTCAGAGCCAAATGTAATAGATGTGGCAGGATGTGATCCAGAAAACTCCACGAATGCATAATTTGCAGGTGTTAAATTTCTATACTCTTTTATATTCCCGAAACTGGTGTAAGTAGGAAGACTTAATTTGGCCAATGTCGATGTATTATTTACTCTGTTCACATCCTTTGCGGGCACCAGTCCTGAACTGCTTGTCGGGTTCTCAACCGAAATTATAAAATTTTTAGAGTTTACAGAAATATTTTTGGATATATACTCTGTCCCATTAACCGTAAAACTATTCTCGTTAATTTTTGGCTTTTCAAGCCCACTATATACATATAATGAAACACCAATTAATAGCATAACTACGCCTAGCACAAGTATCCATTTTTTCATAGTCATATCACAAATTGGCTTATTACTTAAATTTTGTATTGTTTAACATATTCTACAAAACATGAAGGGTCATGATTAGGATTAATCAATAAATGGCTCCCTTTGTGGATGTAAATGTTTCGAATGATTTTTTTGCCGTTATCTATTGTTTTTCATATTTATATGGGTTTTTAAATAGTTTTTTGCAAATAGATTTCTCTGAAATGGGTTATGAAATATAGAAAAACTATGCTGAACACAAATGAAGCAGCAATCAAAATCATTATGGGAATATAATGCCCAATTTTTATTATTAATAGTCCTGCAACTAGAGCACCGAAGAATACACCAGCGTGTTGCATGGATGTATAGAAACCAAGATGCCCTCCATAGCTGTTTTTTGGAGCTAGCCTTGTGATAAGCGTTGGAAACACGGTCTCACTTATAATGTATCCTGAATAAAATGCTATAACGCTCAGGGCAAAGTACGTAACGCTTGTGATCCTTTCATTCAGGAAGAAAAGTGGAATACTTATCAGCAACACGATCAATGATATGAGGGAAAAGAACACAGTCTTGTTTTTATCAGCAGGTCTTGCTATGGCCAACCCAACTATGCCTGCAATAAATACAACAGGGATAAGAAATTCATAAAACTTGCTAACAGGAAAATATTTTAGAGCATAGATTGGCAGATAAAGATAAAAAACAATCATATAGAAATAGATAAAAAAGCTTATTATTGATATGACAGCCAGTTTTGAATCTATTCCAGCCTTTATTTTAAATAACCTTTCCTTTTTTGTTTCACTGATTTTTAGCAGAGGGATGAATGACACCACCCCTATCATAGCAGCTATAATGAAAATGGAAGAATAATTAAACACAGTTTTCAATATGGGTCCCATCACCACACCAATCATGAAGGATAACCCAATAGCAACGCCGATAATAGCATCCGATATATTTCTCCTGTCCACTGGAACACTTTCATGGACAAGTGCGATTCCAGCCGAGCTAACGGCACCGGCACCTTCTACAAGCCTTCCAAGTATAAGTCCATAAATGTTTAATGGGTCAGCACATATTATATTGCCTATGATAAATGTACCAATTCCAATAGAAATGATTAATTTTCGTCCATACCTGTCTGACAGCCTGCCTAAAGGTGTCTGAAAAATTGCCATGGTAATGCCATAGGCCCCCAATGCAATGCCTATTAATAGATATGAACTAGTAAATTTTTCACCATACAGTGTAAATATAGGTAAAACCATAAACAATCCCAGTGTCCTCATGCCTATTGTAATTGAAATCAATGAAAGAACTCTGAACTGTTTTTTATCGAAAACTCGCATCATATGGTACAGGATAACCTTATTTATTATATTATTTTGTGTAATATGTAATGTCCTACAGATGCCGTAATGTTTCACTGTATAGGTTGTACAGGGTCTCGGTATAGCAGGTGTACTGGGCGATTAAGAATGGGGTAACGTTCACTGTGGGTGATTCTATCAGGTGTCATTAACTGGGGTTGGGAATAGCAAATGCGAACCTGCACTGGGTAATGCAGAGTTGATATTACCTGTTTGAACGAAAGTGAATGGGATAACGGATTAGTTATATACGGGGGGTTTAAGCATAAAACATATGATAATTCCAGGAAGGAAATGTTAAGATGGTTAAAATAAACCATAAACTAATGGAATATATTTGTAATAAATTCCCGATATTATATTAACATTTGAAAATAAAAATGTTTAATAATTAGTGAGATATATTTGATCGATGCTATATGCAGATATTGTATTCATTCAGGTATGAAAAATGCTTTGCCACAAAACTTATAAATGATTTTAATGTCAGAATAAAAATAATAGACCAGGAAATACGTGATGATAATGTTTATGAAACCCTCTCCATTTATGCAGCATCGGCAGACCTTCTCGATAAAACGGTAAAATACATTGAAAATTATCCTCACGCCGAAGATCTTAAAATTCTAGAAAAAGGATATAATTTTGTTACATTATATCTTGTAACCAAAAGTTGTCCTCTTGTTGATATAATGAGGAAAAAATTGATGGTTCCATCTAACAAAATTAGAATGGAAAGGATAGATTACTCTGGAAAAATATTCTGGCAATTCAATGTGAACAACTATAATAAAATAAGGCATATAGATGATACTCTTAAGGATATATACGATGTAAAAGATAGTAATATTGGAACTTTTAATGGAAGGCATATTAACATAAAATCCGAATATATTTTGAAAGAAGCCTTTGAAAGAGGATACTTTGACGTTCCAAAGAAAATAGGATTGAAAGAACTATCCTCAAAGCTAGATATACCACCAACCACCTTAAATTTGTTATTGAGAAGAGAATTAAGGCAGGTAATACAAAAAACAATAAAATAATTTATTTAAAAAGACTTAGCTGAAATACTATGGACAGAACAATTAATATTGTAAAAAATTGATGCATAGGGACTATAAAACCTGGCCTCGAAGCCGATTTATTTACCGATATGAATACAATTATCCCGATTATTATCTGTGCCCCTATAATTATTAAGGCAATAGCGTAGTTGAAGAAAAACAATATGAGCGAGAATACAAATAATAATACAGCAAGTCCGTGTACAGTCCATATCCATTGTGCTTTTGTTTTAGGTATTTTGAAATATCCTATGGCTTTCTGATACCCCCTTTCTCCTGTGGTCATTCCTCCCATGTATATTACCGCAAAGAAAAAGTAAAGGGGAATATTATGTGTTACCAGGCTCAGTACATTACCTGCAACAGGATATACTATCAATAGGTATGTCAAAGCTGTTGAATAAGCCAGTATGTCATGAAGCCCCTGAACTATAGAAGGTGCTTTTCCAGCGAGTGTATAAAGGGTAGCCATTCCAAGCAGTGCTGTGATTACTACTAGAATTAACCCGGTTATTTCCAGTGAGCCATGTATAAGAACTATCATAACCACTGCATTGATGCCAAGCAAAGTCGCCAGTATTCTATGCCAAACCTCAGGATCACCAGCTTTTGCTTTTAATGGCATATCCTTTGTGTATGGCCACTTTGTTCCAAGGGACAATCCATAGCCATAACCCTCTACTGTTCCTCCAACTATAATTATTCCAAATGCAAGAACCACCTGAAATACAAAATAATAGTATAAAATTATATTCATCTCACTCCCTCCAAGGAGACCCCATGCAAAAGCGTGGGGAGGAATTGTATAGTAATCATCAATCCCTCACCGTATTTTACCAGTTTGACCTTCTTACTACCTGTATCCATATTCTTTTCTCTCCCCTTTATAGTTATTGATTTTCCATGTTGTGTATGTTTATGGCAGGAGCCCTTAAAGCCAGTCCAGTCATGCATGACTGTAGTTCCGCAGAGATACGGACTTGTGGAGCATTCCTGGGCGTGTATGTATCGCTCCGATCTAACTTCTGCCTTTCTTCCATATTTTTCTCCATACCTTTAAAGCTCCCTAATCAACTCTCACTTCTTCAATTCTGTATTCTTCCTTACCATAGCAAATTCCTTATCATTATTTATATCTTTATTGTTATGGCCTAATTTTTCTTTAAGATAATTTCTCACATCGTAAAAATATATATTATCATATGGGCACGCTCTAAGGCAATCTCCTGCCCCAACACACTTAACACTCTTAAATGAACCTTTTTTTATAAACTCACCTGGCATTGTTGACATTCCCACTTCACAGGAGGTTGCACAGTCTTTTGTTTCACATGTTTTACAAACATTTTTGTCCTTTACTTTAAGTTTAAAAAAACCCAGAACACTAAAGAATCCCACCAGCGTTCCAGTGGAGCACCATCCATACTTTCTACATGGGCTCATTCCCACAAAAGGAATAGAAAAGAAGAACACATACCATAAGATATTCCAGATAAAATACGAGTAGAAGACAGAGGGATCTATTCCATAAATACTGAAACTTAACCTTCCTGTTGTAGTGTACATGTAGGAGAAAAGAGAGGCCAAAATCGCCCATATCCATGCACCACTGGCTACGAATAATATCGCATCAGTGAAATGGTTAGACCTCATTTTCCTGCTGAGTTTTGATTCATAATTATATTTTACCATAGATTGTCCCAATGTCCCTCCATACATAACCGCAGATGGGCATAGTGTTGAACAATAGGATCTTCTACCGAACAGTAAAGCTAGAAAGGCATACAGGGCATATGAACCTAGAAGTGGGATTATGAGATAAGGGTAGAGTGCAGCTTGAGCTCCTGTATTAGCCCATAATGGAAGCTTATTGTAATATAATGGATTAAGGAAATTAGGGCCTATGGTAGTATATAAAATATAAGCTGCAATTGCAAATGTTAGATTAATTTTTTTACCCCTATCCTTAAGAACTCTCATTCTGGCTATAACAAGCGCAATCATTTCTATTCCCATAATCATAAGGAATGTTGGTGAATCAGTTATGTAACCTATTATATAAAGGATTTCTATAAATGTAGATATAGGTGTAAATTTATAGACGCCGCCTACCATGTCGTAAAAAATCAGAAAATTATTAATTCCTGTAGATGCTGGAATAAATGGTGATACAAATTCTTTTAATACATCGTGTGCATAGAAACCTGCCACAGAAGCCCCATGATATACAGGTAACGTATCTATTATTCTATAAAATGGCAAATAGTTATATGTGGCAAAGTCCATGGAACCGGCCATAAACAATTCTGATATAAAAGATGCCAAAAGTACAAAGAATATGAGTTGGGCAGGCTTATTCACTATTTGTTTTCTTTTTATTACCACATTGTTTTGGGTTTGTTCAACATTTACGCTTGGTTTTTTAATAGAAAACATGCTCTGGAAATAATACCACATGCCGAATATTATAGCAATTGCAAAAAATATCCAAGCAAATCCAAATGGTTTTAAAATCACTGTTCCTATAAAAGTCCCGGTACCCATCAAAAGATAATCGATAAATATCATTTTTATATGATAGGCATCGTCTTTTGGCAAAATGAGCTTATGCTTTGCAATAAACTCAAAAAATATTATCATGAATATTATCATTACTGCTGTTTCCCCTACACCTCCTATAAACACAAACTCATCGTTTCCAAGAATTGTAGGTGCAAATAAGTCCATTGTAAATATTGATATGGCAGTATATTTATGTATTCCCTTCGGTTTGTATACAAGGTAAAGGAAAAACATTTCCACGCTCATGGGGACAAGGAAATATATTGTATTTATCCCGTTGCTAAGAGCGCTTACAAAATCAAAGGAATAAAATGCATGGTAATAGTCGAAGTGAATTATTGTGGGATTAAACAGGTAAAACAGAAATAGCCCCATAGAAACTTCATTCCATATGATCAATCCGGTAAACGCCGTTGCATTAGCCCGTGTGAGGCCCTTTCTCCCCAGCCCCCCATGTATTACACCTACAAATGTTGCCACTATAGGCTGTGACATTAATATCATCCCAAACGAAAAAGCCAGTGCCGTGTCTATGAAATTATGGACTGTGGTGATGTACAGCAAAAATGCATCAAGCATACTGGCCATCATAGCTGTGAAAATTCCTATTGCAGCTATTTTCAGAAATGAAATGTCATATTTATGTTTGATAATATAGGAAAATACAAATACAATATATGTTACCATTACAATAATTGTAATTATACCTATTAAAAACACCAAATTAAACATGTGCACACCTATTGGATGGTTTTATTATTAATTAATTGTAGATATTATTCTATAATTAAACTTATCCTTATCAAGAAATAATCATTAGATATAATGAAGCGAGAAACTGTAGAAAGTCTTATAATATCCGTTTTTACTTTATATTTGTTTATATATTCCGCAATTAAGGGTATATTTGTAGTTTACTCTACTAAACTATATCCATCCATATATCAGTTTATCTTTGTTTTAATTCCCTATGTTGTCTTCCCGCTTCTGGTGTTCTTCAGGAAGAACTCCATAATTAATAGGATATACCTCTATTTCTTATTTATTGGGCTGTTTACCTTTATAATATTGTTGTTTACATACATAGTTTATCCCTTAATGGAAATAATGATATTGCTTGCATTAGCATTTTATACTGACATTATAGACGATTTATATTTCAAGAAAAATAGGCCGTTTTTTTACAGAGGAGCGGCATTTATTTTAATATTGTTCATCATGCTCTTAATTTCAAGATTCTTAGTCATATCCGTACCAGTAGAGCCTACAAAAATAGTTGTAGATTCAATATATGCTGATTTTCCAGTCTACAAGGTTCCATACTTCTTTTATTATGGAATCATAATGAGGGTAAATTACCTGTATTTCACAATGGGCATACAGTCAATAATCCTTTATATAATACTGGCGGCTTTATTGACAGAGAACTATTTCATGATATTTAGCATAGTAAATATAAATACGAAGATTTTTGGCAAAAAATCAAATGTACGAAACCAGGCAAGCACAATGGTAACTCCCATGATTAGCGGAGGCATATCGGCATTGAGCTGCCAATGTGAGGGGCTAACAGCTATATTGCCTACTGTGGCAGCTGTTGCAGCCACAATGATTAGCACGACATTATTGTCTGAAAGTATACTATTGTTGTTGTTCAGTAATTTTATGCTTACTGTTTTCTTTAATAAGAGATCTAAAATTAAATTTGTGTCATCAATAAAGAATCTGAGAAATAGTAACTATTTTCCATTACTTGCAATATTCTTTGTTATGCTTATTCCAATATTAGAATTGATAGGAATATTCTACCATCTGGAATCGACTTCTATGATATTCTTTTATGGAGTCAATATTCTAATGTTTATATCTGGAATATTTTTGATGTACGCTATCACAAGATTGGGGATGAAACCGTTTATTAAGACACTCCGGGTTAAGGCAACACTTGCTGTTGTGGCATCAATAATAATGTTTATCTGGTTTGTTCCCTCTATCGCTTATTTCGCATACACAACTTATTACTATTACTTTCTAATGAATGTTATGGCAATAATCTCAGGACTTTTAACATATTTAGTCTATTTCAATCTTGCCCAATTCAAGGCTGCTTATATAGAATTTAACTCTATGATGTTTAGCATGACTGCATTGGTCTTCTTCTACATATCTATAATATCACTTAATGACATTTTCCCCTTTTACGGAATAAAACAACAGTTGTATTTCTCTGCGATTCTCTGGGCTGTCTCACTTCCATTTATGTGGTTAAGCACGATAGATACGATGTACAGGTACTCTATACCTGATCCACCTATTCTAAAAATGAATAGACGCCATAGAAATTCTATACCATCAAATAAGTGAAAAATTAACCCATTTCAAAATTTTTTTATAAAATCTGGAACATTATTTTCTTAACATAAATTCCTTTACTATAATTGCTGCACCTATGGCTATAGCGGCACACGTTCCCATTATAATTTCCAAAAACAAGGTCTCTGTATTTGGGTTATAGGCAGCGGCATGTAATGTCACCAAAGCACTGAATATTTCTAAAGTCATAATTATTCATCGCAAGTATATATAAAATACTTATTAAAGAATATATTCAACAATTATCAACATTCCCCTATAATTAAATTTCGTGATAAATGTTAAATATAGTTGGTTAATACTTATCTGGTGATTAAAACGTTATCAAGCGGAATCAAATTATTAGTAATCGGACTGGCACTGTTACTAGGGGGATTCGGAATATTTATACTGTCAATATTCTCGTTGTTGCCATTCATAACATATACTGCCATATTAGGCGCATCTCTATTTATTATGGGTCTTGCTTTCACGGCACTTGCATCTACCAAAATATCATTTAACACCAGTAATAGCGCTTAAAAATTAAATTAAAAAATAAAAACATTTTCATTTAGTTTATATAAAAAATAAATATATCTTACAATAACTTTTAAATATTATACAAAATTATGGATATTTATGGCAATTAAATTTGAAAATGAAAGCAAAAAGTTACTTTCAATTCCTGTAATGGGGTTAGTTGGATTGTTGATTTCATTCAAACCTGATTCAACAAGCTCTATAGTGTCTGGATTTTATGCAGATGGTTATGCAGTTGATCTGTTCATGCTTGCAATTGCACTTGCATTCATTGCAGGATTGATAATACTCAAATTAAAAACCAGAGAAAAATATTAATTTTTATAAATCTATCTAGAATATCATAAAATTCTTAACAACCAGGCAAATCTCATATTATGAACAAAAAAGCATTTTGGGGAGCCCTCAAAAATAATGAAAGATAATTGAAATAGCCAATTGTTAAAGGATGAGGCACCTCATAAATATTCAATAGAAATAAAATTATCAATCAACATCTTTTATAGTCGTTTCCAATCCTTGTACTGCACTACTAATTCCAAAAGATGGTGAAGAAGAATTATATGTATCTTTCAGTACCGTTGTCGGACTTAAGGTTCTGTTTTGGCTAATAAAATTAGTGGGGTTGATCAGATACCCATTCCATATGTATGCTCCTGCTGGTCCTGTAATTAGAGTAACGGAGTTTATATGAGGTATGCTGCTGATGTTATCACTTGGAATACTCAATCCACCTACAATAGCCTCTGTTGTGTATATCTTAATCTCCTGATAAATAGGTTCCGGCACCTCTGTTTTGAGGATTTTGAGACCAGACGAAACTGTAGTCCCATTCGTAAGATTTTCTCCATACAGGTATACGGGTACTACTATTACTGTTTTTGCGCCATGATATGTGACAGAATACTTTGAATTGTTAAAAATAAGTCCAGGAGTGTTATTGTATTCGAAATTTTTCATAGATTCAGACGTATTGAAATGATTAGTCATATTGTATCCATTCTCTTTTAGAAAAGTGTAAATTGCCCAGGACCCTGCATTTCCGGCAGGGCTGCCATTCCAGGTAACATAATAAACGTATGTGTTGCTATTATTCTTTATTAGGTCACTGCTCGAAACCTTGCAATATTGCTCAAGCTCTACAGTTATATCATGGCCATTGTAATGTTCAGCTCCGTATATAGTAAGAAATGTAATAACAAGGAAAAAAGCTATAAAAAATGCCAGTAATTTCTTATTATATCCATCCTGTTTCGCCATTTTAACTAATATTTTCATATAATATTTAGACATTTTTATTTACATTTTATCAGATAAAAGTAGGCATTATATTTATAGTAAGGTGTAAACACAACGTTTAATGAAAGAATTATGCAAATGATTTTTACATTACGAAAATATTCTATAATTACTCTTATATTTCACATAGTTATGAGAAAAACATGGAAGTCAGTAGTAATGATGAAATATATGAAAAAAACAACAAAATATATAATTCAGTCAGAGGCTGGATTTTTAGTACAAATCATAAACAGATCGGGATGCTGTATATACTGACATCACTGGTTTTCTTTATCGGGGGGGGAGTTCTAGCTCTGTTGATGAGAGTTCAGCTTGCCATACCTAGATATGATCTGGTACATTATGGTTTATTCTCTGGAAGGTTCCTTGATGCTTTACAGTATAACCAGCTTGTTACCATACATGGTTTAACAATGCTTGTCTGGTTTCTAGGGCCGTTGGGATTTGGGTTTGGTATTTACCTTATTCCTTTAGCTATAGGTTCTAGAGATATGATATACCCAAGGATAAACGCCCTTGGTTACTGGTTATACTTGTTTAGTGGAATACTTCTCTGGATAGGATTCTTTCTACCTGGTGGCAACCTTGATACTGGATGGACAGTTTACCAGCCATTATCTTCTTTTAAATTTACACCATATCTTGGAGCAGACTCTGCAGCAGCTTCAGTGGTAGTGAGGAGCCTTGGCACAATAATCGCCTCAACAGAAGTTATAGCGACTATTTTTAAAGCAAGGGCCCGGGGTTTCAGGTTGATGAATCTTCCTCTATTCGTATGGTCCATACTCTGGGTTTCCGCTATATCATGGTTTATATTCCCAGAATTTGCGGCAATGTTTTTTGTATTAGTATTATCAAACGTACTTGGTTTAAGCATATTTATATCCACTTATGGCGGTGCCTTAATGTGGGAAAATTTATTCTGGTATTTCGGGCACCCCGAGGTTTATCTTCTCCTTCTACCAGGTACAGGGGCGATGTTTGACTATTTATCTAATTTAGGGCACAGAGCTCCCTACTTGAAGAAATGGATGATTGCTGCAATGGGTGCTATATCAATTGACAGTGTAATGGTGTTTCTACATCATACTTTCATGACCGGTATTGTATTCGCCTGGTTAATGGCTACAAGTGTATTTACAGAAACAATTTCTATACCTACCGGAATGCTTATCGTAGGTATAATTGCAACTCTTCTTGGGGCTAAGCACAAGTTCCAGACACCAATATTATTTGCACTAGCTGCCTCAACATCATTTATGATTGGGGGTATAACAGGAGTTACAAATTCATCACTAGCCATCGATACCATAGTACATGGAGACTATTATATAGTGGCTCATTTCCATTATTTTATGGTTGGAGTAGCAACAATGGCATTGATGGGTAATCTCTATTATTATTTCCCAAAGTTTACAGGAAAAATGTACAATGAAACACTTGGAAGAATACATTGGGCCATAGCGTATATTGGAGTTAATGTTCTTTATTTTCCCATGTTCTTCCTCTATGATCTACCGAGAAGGGTGTACACATATCAGGCCGGGTTTGGTTATACAATATTCAGCGAGATATCCACGGTAGGAGCATTTATATTCGGGCTTTCATTCCTAATTATGTTTGCGAATTTTGCATATTCTATTAAATCGCACGCGCCACTTACGGATCAGAATCCATATAAGGCAAGCGCAGGATTTGTATGGTTCACAACAAATCCTCCGAAATACTATAATTTCGACTATGAACCATATATAGGTGGGGAAGACCAAAGAGATTTATTATTAGACAAAAACAAACCAATAAAACCACCCAAAGTGGAATTATCCACAAGGCCATTTTATATTGCCGCAGGGGTTTTCCTATTGTTTGTAGGTGCTGTAGTAATGTTAATGGGGAGCAAACCCTATGCATTTGGATCTGCATATGCTTACCTCGGATATGTAATATTAGCAGTGGCTGTTGTAATCTTCCTGATGGGAACCATAGGATGGATGTATGACGATTATAAGCTAAAATCACCAAACGTACCTCCAACGTACAAAAAGGAGCCTATTGCTAAGGGGTTCAACAACACCAGGCTCGGAATGCTCATATTCCTTGCCGGGAACATGATATGGATGGCTACATTCTATGGCATGGTTGAATGGCTGAAATTACAATCAGTTTCTCCCTATGTACAGGGAAATGATCCAGTAACATGGTTCTTCCCAACTATGGCATCTGTATACATTGGAATATCTATTGTTGCAATAGGAATAGCAGCAATATTTGGATGGTTCTCTTTATACGGTGCAATTCACAAATCACGTGCCAAAAGTTCAAATTACATGCTGGTTGGGGTCGTGTTTGCGATTGTATACCTTATTGCGTCCATACTATCTATGGTCGTAATAAATTCGAATAGTGCATTAAGTCTTGGAGGTGCTACATCCACAAATCCAATAGCCTCAATGTTCTGGGTCATAACACTTATGGATGTGACATTCTCTGTTGGAGTAATAGCAGTAATGATAAAGTACGCAATACAGTTAAAACGGTCGAAGACAATATTATGGGGCAGAACGGCAACAAGCGCAGATGTAGTAATGTGGTTCATTGCATTTGTATTCCTTACTGCTGTATTTACCACTGTAGCATTTGTGGCATGAGGTGAAATAAATGGATAATGTAAACAATGAAAAAACTGAAAATATAAAGGCCGGTAAGACTGCATCCCCATTAAAATATGACGATGTAGATATGGAGATAGGAGATGACGATCTTGAATACAAAGAAGTGGGAATATGGAAGAATCCATATGCAGTGGCTATTATTATAATAGCTATATGGTTCTCCCTGTGGCTATTCCTTCAGGTATTTATGGGGAGGTGGTTTAGTTGAAACCGCTGATGAAGGCAGCATTTGCTGTACTCGCTATAGCAATAGTACTCATAGCGGCCGTTGGAATAACTGTAGCTACTTATCATCCTATGAACACTGTGATCTCTGAACAGGGAAAAGTTGCACATCAAGATATTCCGTACTTTAACACAACACTGGCCAATGGCACTCACGTGGAAATAGTGAATCTTTCATTAGCGGCCTGGGGTCAGGGAAATGGATATCCCAATGCATATCCATTTAACTTCAACGGAACTTCCTACGGTGCCATGACAATATATCTCCCAGCTAAAGCCTATATACACACTAACATGACCAATTATGAGGTAAAACCACATACCTTAAAGGTTGAACTACCATATGCATCAGATTGGGCTCGTGGTCCTATATGGGCACATACTAGTGCTCATGTGGAAAAAGTAATAAACAGCACAGGGACAATAGATCCTATATGGTATGGGAATGTTGCCCATTCCAGGTCGATATGGTGGAATGACACAGCTCCTGGCAATTACTGGATAGTGTGCGGATTAACAACACATGCCGAAGCTGGTATGTATGTTTTCGTTATAGTAAGCAGTCATGTGACCACTCCATACTATACTATAAAATGAGGTGAACGAAGATGTTTGAAATATACAATATAATACCTAATGTGTATCACTTGATACCAAAAGGCTCCATTACGGGAGCAGAAATAACATCTATATTTTTGGCATATATACTGCCCGGTATACTAATAGGCGGAGGATTCGCTCTGTGGTATATCTATGTATTTTTAAAGAGTTATAAGCCAAAAAGTGCAGATGAATTTGAACACTCTAAATACAATAAAGATGCTGATATGAGGCCAGGAAGAATAGAAAATCTTGAGCGTGGCAATAAGACCGTATTTAAGTTATTTGTACTCTTTGTAGTGCTTATATTACTATCTCTACTGGTGTATGATTTGCCTCCCGCATATGGAATAAGAGTTGCTGGGGCCGCACCATCGGCACCTACTGACAGTCACCATTATATGGATATTAATGTAGTAGGTTATCAATGGCAATGGGTATTTATTTATCCAAATGGAGCTTCATCAAGGCACTTTTTAGTACTTCCAGCTGATACACCGATACAGTTTAATGTAACCAGTGTGGATGTAATGCATTCGTTTTATCTGATTAATGTCACTAAGGTGGATGCATTCCCCGGGCATTATAACTATATCTGGTCGAATATAACCCAAACCGGGTTATTCTATTTCGAGTGCGTTGAACTCTGTGGATTAGGCCATGCACATATGAGAGGGCCGGCTTTTGTAGTTACAAAGGGTCAATATCAGCACTGGTTAAACTCAACTGTTCCAGGTGAAATGGTAGAATCATTCAACATGTATGGTTACTCCGTAAACTATGGACCCAACAACTATTACAATAAGCCAATAACCCCACCAGCAGCTGGTGCATAAAATAAATTTATAAATTTATAATATTAGCATTAATTATTTCAGGTGACTAACCTTGAGCAAAATTACAAATTTCATGAAAATTACCAAGCTAGAAATTACGATTCTAATTGATTTAGTTGCCATAACAGCATTCGTGTTAGTACCGGGGAGTTTTTCACATCCAGTTATTCTTTTCTTATTGTTGATAAGTGGAACTTTGGCATCCATGTCGGCTAGTATTTTCAATAATATTTACGATATGGATATTGATATGAAAATGAAAAGAACCAGATCCAGGTCTGGGACTCTTAATATGAATACAAGAAGCTATATATTTAGCATAGGCACAGCAATGATAATTATTTCATTTGCACTGAGCTCAATACTGATTAATTTTTTAACAGCATTATTTATATTCGGCGGATTTCTCAGTTACGTATTCCTTTATACAGTATTCTTAAAAAGAAGAACCACGTGGAACATAGTAATAGGCGGTATAGCAGGAGGGTTTCCCGCCCTTGCCGGTTGGGCTGCATTGACAAATTCGGTTTCATTCACATCCTTATTCCTGGCATTCCTGGTATTTATGTGGACCCCTACCCATTTCTGGAATTTATCTATTAACAATGTGGATGATTATAGGGATAGTGAAGTACCCATGCTTCCTGCAATAGTAGGTGTAAAAAAGACCGAATTCTGGATTATAGTGAATACGGTGATTCTGGTCTTCTACTCACTTATCCCATTATTCATACCAGCAATAAAACTAGGCCTTCCATATCTGCCGATTGCCATGGTAATGGATGCAGCTCTTTTATACTATGTTATCAGGCCTGCCTTTAAATCATATGATAAAAAGTATTTTAGGAGCGCATTTGGATTTTCTAATATGTACCTGATGATATTGCTGCTCGTAATAATAATATATCCATTTATATAAATTAAAACAATCCTATTTTTGGAGGTAATGATATTGTCTAAAATTAATTTTGATTTTCCAGAAGGTATAGAAGTTGTTCCGAACACTGTTGTAAATGTTTACGTCATAAGGTATCAGGACCTGGTCATTCAGATAGATGCTGGAATCAAAACTGATGCTAATAAAATCATTGATTTCTATAAAAATTTAGATATCAGTCCAGATTACATTCTGATAACAGCTGTGGATTATCTGCATGTGGGGGCATTGCGTGAGGCCTATGATACATATAATCCGAAAATATATGTACCTAAGAAAGAAATGGGAACCATGAAAAACGGTCCCTCACTTAGGGGGATCCTTGAAATAGAGGGAAAAGGTTTACGATTCGAAGGCATTCAACACGTCTATTCCTACAATAAGATGGATATAGATTTCATTGAAGTGATAGGAACTCCTGGATACTCGATGGATAATGTATCAATATATTTCAAGGATAAGAATTCCATATTTGTTGGAGATTCATTAACTATTAAGAGAAATAAGATAAAACTTGATAGCATGTTCACACAGAATATGGAAATGGCCAGGTCTTCTCTCATAAAAATCAAGAATTTTTGCCCAGTGATAATATTCCCATCACATGGTGCACCATATAAATGTGAGTCAACTACCTCTCCCTGAGTGGAACTTGTTCAGTGAGGAACAGGGCAGGAGTTGATTAGGGAGCTTTAGAAACATGGAGAAAAACATGAAAGAAAAGCAGAAGTTAGATCGGAGGGATACATACACACCTACGGATGCTCCATATGGAAAATCAACCACTATAAAAGAAGATGGATATAAGCACAAAGAAGGTTAAACTGGTAAAATACGTCAGGGGATTGACGTTTACTGCCCAATTCCTCCCACACTTTCGCATAGGGTCTCCATGGACGTATAAGACGAAACCACATCTGTATCTTTAAATGATTATATATAATAGAATCTTACCTTACTATGTCACAAAATCCTAGTTTTATATATAAATAAAATAACAAACTTAATAAATATTAATCTAATAACCTTTAGAATTTAACCATACACATTGGGCAATGCTAAATGCAACCCGTAATATTGCAATTTATTGGCAATATAGCAAGTGTAACGGTTGGTGATATAAAATGGCAACACCGCATCATTCCCGAAGGGGATCAATGGCGTACTATCCCAGAGTACGTGCTAAAAAAATTGGGGCTGAAATTCGTTCATGGCCTGAAGTAGAAGGCAAATCGAAGATTCAGGCGTTCGCTGGATATAAAGTGGGTATGACACATGTACAGGTTACCGACTATAGAAAAACTAGTGTAACTGCTGGAAAAACGGTTATGGTTCCTGTAACAGTCGTTGAAGTTCCTCCAATAAATGTCATTGCCATAAGATACTATGAAGAAGGTGACAATGGCCTCCAGGTATTCGCCGAGAAAAGAGCTGAACACATTGAAAAAGAAGTGTTTAAAAGAATACCGGAAATAAAAAACAAGGAACCTAAAAATATTGAAATAAAAGACGTGGCTGATGTACGATTACTGGTGAATACAAATCCTAAACTTGTCACTGGAATACCTAATAAGACACCTGAAATATTTGAAGTTAGAATTTCAGGGTCAACAATATCAGATAGAATAAAACTTGCAGAGGAAAAACTAGGAAAGGAATTGCATTTTGGTGATTTCAACGCGGAAGGTTCCTTTGTTGATGTTATTTCAGTTACAAAGGGGAAAGGTTTTCAGGGAGTGGTCAAGAGATTCGGAGTCAAACTTTTGCCCAGAAGCAACAGAAAGCACAGGAGAATGATAGGAACACTTGGCCCGTGGCACCCGGATTGGGTAAGAAACACAGTTCCACAGGCAGGGCAGGTCGGTCTGCACCAAAGAACTATACATAATATCAGGGTAATGAAATTTGGGACAAAGAATCAGGTAGACGAAATAAATGTGAAAGGAGGGTTCCTCAATTATGGGCTTGTCAGAAATGATTATATTCTACTATACGGATCAATATCCGGCCCGTCAAAGAGATTAATAAAACTCAGGGATCCCGCAAGACAGGCTGTCGCAAATGCAGAAAAGGTAGAAATCACATATATATCTAGGGAATCTAAACAGGGTGATTAAAATGAAAACTAATGTTTATTCTATTGAAGGGGAGGTTACAAAGGAAATAGAACTTCCACAGGTATTCGCCATAGAGACAAGGGAAGATCTCATACATAAGGCTTTCAGGGCCATATCCCTGTCCATGAGGCAGCCATATGGGCCAAGTCCACTTGCCGGTACCAGAAGGGTGGGGCATAATCTTGGCCCAAACCACGGTATATCAAGAATTCCCAGACTTGCAAGCGGATCAAGGGGAGTTTTACTGGCCAGCATGGTTGGTGGAAGAAGTGCCCTGTCACCACGCAGTGATAAGGTTTTATACAAAAAAATCAACAAAAAAGAAAGAAGACTTGCAAAATTGAGCGCAATTGCCTTTACAGCAAATAAGGAACGGGTAATCCAGAGAGGACACCGGATTTCTGAGGATTCTATTGAAAACATTACATTCCCACTTGTGGTTGAGGATGATATCGAAAATATTAAAAAGGTTAAGGATGCAGTTCAGGTATTGACAAATCTCGGCGTTTATGACGATGTGTTAAGGTCTAAAAACGGTAAAAAGATCAGGGCCGGACGCGGGAAGATGAGAAACAGAACCTATAAACAGCCAAAAAGTCTGCTCATAGTTGGTTCTTCTGTAGAGAATCTCAGGGCTTTTGCCTCACTTCCAGGAGTCGATCTGGCTTCTCTTAACAGCCTTAGCATAACGAAACTGGCACCGGGGGGAAATCCAGGCAGATTAACAATATACACAGCATCAACAATAGAGAACTTAAGAGAGGTGAATTAAATGGATTATGTTATATCCCCTGTTGTCACAGAAAAAACCACATTAATGATGGAGAAGGAGAATAAACTTACGTTCATTGTGGATCGCAGGGGCAGGAAAAAAGATATAAAAAAGGAGATAGAGGAAAGATTTGACGTTAAGGTAGTCGGATTAAATATATTGATAACCAAAAAGGGGAAGAAGGCAATAGCAAAATTATCCGATGATTATTCCGCAGAGGAGATTGGTGGAAGAATAGGAATATTCTAAGGTGAATATAATGGGAAAACATATAGTAGCACAAAGGAGAGGGCATGGATCTTTAACATACATGAGTCCAAGCCACAGGCATCTGGCCGAAATTAAACATCTTTCAAATGGAAATTACAGTATTGAGGATATAGTTCAGGCACCAGGGAGAAATGCACCTCTACTGTCACTAAAAAATGAACAGAATGAGATCAGCTATATGATAGCTTTCAATGGAGCTTATAAGGGCCAGAAATTGTATGCAGGAGAGACAGGCAATTCAAATAATGGAACCACAACCACTCTATCGAAGATAGAAGATGGAACCTACGTTTACAATATAGAAAATCATCCAGGGGATGGCGGAAAATTCTGCAGGACGGCTGGGTCTTCAGGGCTTATAATTAGTCATGGCACTTCTGTTTCAATAAAATTGCCTTCAGGCAAAACCAGGGAATTAAATCCAAACTGTAAGGCAACTGTAGGTGTAGTGGCTGGATCAGGAGCCAGGGATATACCTATACTGAAAGCCGGAAAGCATATAAAATATCTTCAAAGCAAAGCTAAGAGAGCATATACAGTAAGAGGCGTAGCAATGAATGCCGTGAACCATCCACATGGGGGAGGAAACCACCAACATGTTGGAGGCCCAAGCACTGTAGCAAGGGGAGCACCACCTGGAGCAAAGGTTGGTAGATTATCACCAAAAAGGAGGGATAAGAAATGGTAGTTAGAAGACAGGTATCTGTAAAATCTATAAAAAGAAGATCACGAAAGGCTCAAAAAGCCATTACCGGAAGAGCAAGAGAGTTCTCTTACCGTGGGAAAACTATTGAGGAACTTGAGGAAATGGAACTTCCAGAGCTTCTTGAGATATTCCCTGCCCGTGTCAGGAGATCCTATAACAGGGAAATGAATCACGAACAAAAGAAAGTATTTGACGACCTTCTTGGAGATAAAGAGACAATAAAAACTCATGTAAGGGATATAATAATACTCCCACAGTTCGTGGGCAAAAAAATAGAACTGTATAACGGGACATCATATCTTAAATTTGAAATAAAACCAGAAATGATTGGCCATTATCTGGGTGAGTTTGCGCCAACAAGAAAAGAGGTGAAGCATTCCGGTCCAGGAGTCGGAGCTACCAGATCATCAAAATTCCTGCCATTGAAGTGATATTATGAAAGGATACAGTATTGATAAAATGCCAGAAAAACATGCGAGAGCTCAGGTTAAGGAGACCGACATATCCATGAAGGATGCAGTCAATGTTGCCCATTTCATCAGGAATATGAACCTGGAATCTGCAAAGAATACACTAGACCTTGTTCTGGAGAAGAAAATGGCAGTGCCATACTTCAGGTATCTTGATTCTGTTTCACACAGGAAAGCCATAGGTCCAGGAAGATACCCGGTAAAGGCTGTTAAAGCATTCAAAAAACTACTTGATGATGTATCAGCCAATGCCGAATTCAAAGGGCTTACAGATGATTTGAAAATATTCCACATCTCCGCATCAAAGGGAAGAATGATCAAAAAATTCACTCCCAAGGCCTACGGCAGAGCAGGGGCATTCTTCAAGGATCTAATCAATCTTGAGGTAGTCGTAGTAGAAAATGAAAAGGAGTGATATGATGAAGGAGAAAAAATTTATAAGTGATAACATTAAAAAACTGCTGGTTATGGAGTACCTGCAGGCAGAGAATGACAGTGCCGGATTTGGTGGAATGGAAATGAAGAGAACTCCATTTGGAACCAATATAACGCTGTTTGTCAACAGGCCCGGTCTTGTTATAGGAAGGCACGGATCCAAGATAAAAGCCATGACATCGACTCTCGAGACCAAATATGGCCTGGAATCGCCTCAGATAGAGGTAAAAGAAGTGGATAATCCAGATCTTAACCCTCAGGTCATTTCCAAGAAAATAGCACTGTCACTGGAGAAGGGATGGAATTACAGGAAAGCCGGAAATACCACATTGAGGAGAATAATTGACCAGCATGCAAGGGGAGTGTTAATCAGAATCGGAGGAAAAATATCCGGAGAAAGGGCAAGGACCCAGAAATTTATGTTCGGGGAAATTAAATATTCTGGTGAACCTGCAAGGGCAGGAGTCATAACTGGATATTCAGTTGCAATGCTCAAAACCGGTGCCATAGGAATATATGTTAGGCTGCTCAGGCAGGATTACCGGTTGCCTGATGAGATATCAATTAAAACGGAAGTGAAAATACCTGTCCCTGATAAAAAGCCTGCGACAGAAGAAAGTAAAGAGGTAGAGGAAAATGGAACTAAAAGCTAAGGAATTGAGGCAGATGTCCGATGAGGAACTAAATGAGAAACTTAAATCCTTAAAGGAATCGCTGTTAAAAGAGAGATCTGCCATAGCCATGGGTGGTGCCCCGGCAAGCCCTGGTACTATGCACTCGATAAAAAAGCAGATAGCCAGGATACTAACAATTATGGAGGAAAAAATAGAATGAAAGATAAAGATTTCACAGGAATGCCAAAAGAACTTCAACCATGGGAAGGGTTCAACCGTGACAGCGAACTTGTAAAAATCAGTGTAGATAAAAGGAGATATGGAAAATTGGTAACAGTTATAGATGGCATTGATCCCAAAACAGAAAACATAAATGAAATAGCCAAGGCACTAAAGAAGAAAGCTGCTTCAGGTGGAACAGTTAAAGATGGTAAAAGCATAGAATTGCAGGGCGATCATAGAGATGTC
>NZ_KI542758.1:6843-9050 GCF_000496155.1 Ferroplasma sp. Type II | reverse complement strand
GATTTTTTCATCCAGCTTAATAACGTCTAAATATTTTCCAAAGTATCCAAGTAAAACAATCCTGCAAAGAAAAACACTCTATAAAATGACCGTCGATTCACTGCAAGAAGTTTAATGATATTGACGATATTGACAATTCAAACATATTGGAATTGAATGAAATTACTATTAGTATTTTAGCCTTATGTATATCATTATGTCAGGAAATACATAGTAATATTTATATATAATACTATTAATATATTTTAATGTCAACAAAAAAAACTAAAATAGTTGTGGCAATAGTGATAGCCGCTATTATTATTGTTGCAGGTGTTTCTATTGCCCTGTTTAGCCATAGTTCCAAAGTTTTTACGGACACAGCCCAAACAGCTGCTCCAGGTTCACTTGATCCAGCAAGTGGTTTTTTTACAACCAATGGTCCCCTTTTTGCTGCAATGTTTCAAAGTTTAACGGAATTTAATGGATCAAGCAGCACACAGGTAGTTCCTGTGCTTGCATCCAATATTACAAGTATAAATAATCAGAATTATACATTCGAACTCAGAAGCTATGCCAATTTCAGCAATGGCGAACCTGTAAACGCTAGCTCGGTATGGTTCTCATTCTACCGTGGAATTATAATGGCACAGGGTCCATATGTTGCTGATTATCCAAATATACTGTTTAACAACACCAACTATGGAAATGTGAGTATTGCTCTTCCATGGGGACTGAGGGCTGCCCTGGTAAATGCTGGTTATACACTGAGCGGAAATCTCTCGAGCCAGTATAAACAGGCCGCAATTGATCTCGATGGAATACTATCCAATTTCAATTATAATCATACAGAAATGAAGGTAATGGAATACCCACACCAGGCTGTAGTTGTTAATTCAACACACGTTGTAAAAATAAATACCATGAAGCCTTATACGTTTCTACTTCAGGATGTCGCTGGATGGTGGGGTGATATATTATACCCTGGATATGTAGATGCACATGGAGGAGTTGTTTACAATACGCAAAATTCATATATTAACTTACACGGCGCTATAGGTTCTGGCCCCTATATACTAAGGAGTGCTTCATCAGGGCTTAATACCATAACTTTAGCAAAAAACAAGGCATACTGGGTTGATGGACATTCCTCCCAGGTCCCTTCAATTGCCCAACCTGCACACATACCTGAAATAGTGATAAAATATGGCTTAAGCCATACTGATAGGTTAGAAGCCTTTGATGACAATAGTTCGCAGATCAGCGTTGTATCACCTGCATCATTCAAAGATATAATAAATGGATTCTACAACAAAAGCCAGGCAAATGGGAATCTCGTGAAATCCACAAAGATTCTTGGCACTTTCTATATATCCATGAATGTACAGAGGTCGTACACCAACAATACACATTTTAGGGAAGCCATATATAACGCATTGAATTACAGTGCAGAACTCAAAACATATGACAATAACTATAACGGAAGTCCAATGGCTTACAGCGAGCTGGGTCCCTTATCCCCGCAGTATGGCAATGCATATTATAACCCGGATAACCTGACACCGCCTGCACAAAACCTCACTGCGGCTACACAGAACCTAAGCATTGCAGGAAGGGAAATGGGATTCTATGTAAAACTTCCAAATGGAACTAAGATAGGTGCTACGAGCTCCACTAATGACCTATCAAACCATGATTTTGTTATAACTGGCACATCACCCCCCTCCGGGCTTGAAAGTGCGCAGATAACCATAGCAATAGGGTCATTTGCCCAAATAGGGTTAAAATTTACATCGACATATGTTACTGAAAGCACAGTAGGAACATGGAATTCTGCCAATGTGACGCCTCATTTTGTTGATTTAGGTTGGGAACCAGATTTCTCAGACCCTATTGGACAGCAGCTTGCTGCTGTATATGATATTACAAATGGAGGCATAGGGAATAAGGCATGGGTCGATAACAGTACCCTGCAGAAGGATTTTACAAATCTTGACTTCCTCAACTCAACAGCCCAGAAACAGGAAATGAAGAACGTTTCTAAAATTGTATACGATCAGTATGCATATGCATGGCTTCCAATGCCTGATGCCTACTATTTTGTACAGCCTTATGTACATAATTTCCAGTACAATGCATTTATGGGATACTTCTATAATATTATGTACATATCATATGGGTCTAACACCAGTGCAGCATTACATACTAATACAGCATATGCTAATTAC
>NZ_KI542758.1:2250-6793 GCF_000496155.1 Ferroplasma sp. Type II | reverse complement strand
TGAAAGTTGGAGACATAATCAGATTTGGTATATAATCCAAATACCAATAATTTTTTAAAATAAAAATATACTATTTTTTCATAACTATATATGATGATAATTAAATCATTTCTTAAAACTAGGCTGGTATACCACAGAAAATCCGATAGAATAAAAGCTCATGTGTTCGTATGTGTATTGTCACTTCTGCTATCAAGGATAATGAAAATTCTTATGGGCAAGGCAATTGACAGGATAAGCAGGAGCCTGAATTATCTGGATGTTGTTCCCATAACAGTTGGGAATAGAGAACTGTATGTCTCATCAGAGAGCATAGCAGCCCTGGATGTTCTTAAAATCCCGGGAGATTCCATATTCCATATTCCAGTATCCGGGAATGTGTACATACATAATTTCTGAAATGTTAAGAGAATACTTTAAAGCTGGTATTCAGTATCTAATAATAATGCTTGTTATGCGGAACTCAAGTTTGAAGAATCAAACATATTCAATCAAATATTATATTTTCCACCGTTTTTCCTTTTTTTCTCCACACATTATCAGGCTAGAATACAAATTTAATAAAATTATTATCTATGTGAGACTATCACATGAAATCTATAAAATAGCTCTGTTTAGAAATCTCATCAATATTTACATGTTGTTCAAGATAATATGATTATGACGTTATATTGACCTATAATTTATAACTCCCAATGATATGCAATACTTATATTATGATTTTCTTCCATCACATCTACTTTAAATATTAACATAGAATTTACTTCTATGGTGCTTTATGCAGAAGATATAATGAGAAAGAACTGCCAGATTGTGGATGGAAACACCAGTGCCCTTGAAGGTTCAAAAATGATGGCAGAGAAACAGCAGGGCTATATAATAGTGGGTAATGAAAACATTCCGGCTGGCATAGTCACAGAATGGGATTACATAAATAAGATTCTCTCAAAAGAGGCTGACGCATCAAAAGTTCCACTTAAAGAAATAATGACAACACCACTCACATCTGTTACATCAGATACCCCTATGGAGAAAGTTGCGAATCTAATGGCAAAGAAAGGAATAAGAAGACTACTGGTTATAGACAAGGGTAAAATATCAGGCATAATAACATCAAGAGACATACTTAAATTCTTCAGTGAATACGTATCAAACATGGTTGAAATAGCATCAAAATTTGGAATTAGATAATGTTAAACCTTTTCCGGAATAGCTGCGATTCTTTTTATCCTGTTATCCCTCACATTAAATGCAACAGATATGCCTATCAGTAATGCCATAGGTACCAGAGTCACATAGATAGCAATTTTTATGTTATATAATTCAGATATCAGACCGAAAATAAAGGGTATTATAAAGGCAATCACGTCCATAATAAGCAGAAATACTGAATAAACGATGTTCATATACTCCATGTCCACACTGGCTGCAATATATGAAGTTGAAAGAGGAAATATAGAACCGTGTGGAAATCCCAGTATCAAGAGTGCTGCCATAAACATTATCACACCGGTGTCTATGCCTATCAGAAGATAGCCCAGGATGCTGGCCGCAAATGCTGCATACATAAGAAATTCCTTATTGCGTACCTGCCTGATTGACAGTATGACCCTTGAAAGGAATGAAATTCCATAGAATAAGGTAAGAAGATAAAGAAAAGTGCTTGGTGCTATTCCATCGTATTCCTTTCCAATTATGCTTCCATAGGTAATTAGAAGTATAAACGGAAATGCATATGATATATTTCCAAACATGGCAAAAAGAACTTTTCCCTGTTTTAAGGATGTTGATGCCCTGCTTATAATTTCCTTAAATGACCTTGTTTTTGTTGATCTGGCCGGTATACGGATCTTAAGGGAGAGTACATACATCATTATTGAAGAGGAAAATGCTATGAAAAAGAATATGAGAAAAGCATATCTTACATTTATGGACGATAATATCAGGCCTTCCACCAGCACCCCAAATATAAGGCTCAGGGACAAAGCTGAAGTATATGCTGCTATATATCTGTCTCTTTTCTCCGGCGGGGCTATTGCATTTGTAATTGTCATCAGAAGCGGCTGCACCACACCCATGGAAAGTCCAGTTATACCGGAAAGGATGAGGACTTCGTAAATATTTTTTGAAAATATATACACAAATATTCCAATTGTCATAATGGCCAGGAATGCAAATACAACCTTTGGAGTCTTGTCAACACTAATTCTTCCATTAACAAAGATATTGGATGCCATTGCACCGATTCCATAGAAGGTTGCAGTAAGACCTACGAAGAACACATCAGCGTTTATGACATATTTTGTGAATATAGGAACAACTGTCATCAGCATATTTGTTGAGGCCCTCATTGTGAATGTTACTGATAAAAGCATGAGAAAATTAACCAGTACCATTGTATTTGCAGTTGTTTTCATATTATCCTAATTATAAATGAATATTTAATCTTTGAAAATACGTTTTCTTATGAAAGTTTTTATTATTTCACGGTATAAACTTCTATGGTAAAAAAAGTAGCAGTAATAGGTTCGGGAATCATGGGACAGGGCATAGCGCAGGTATTTATCAGGAATGAACTGGACACACTCCTTATTGATATAAATGACCAGATTCTAGAAAATGCAAGGAAAAACATCAGTGATGGTAAATTCGGACTGGCCAGGCTTGTGGAAAAGGGAACAATATCAGAAATCCAGAAAGCGGAGTATATGAAAAACCTTAAAATCTCTACAGATTATGGCATGCTCAGCGACAGGGATTTTGTCATAGAAGCTGTCCCAGAAACCATGCCATTGAAATTGAAAGTTATGGAAAGCATAGAGAAAAACATTCCGGATGAATCAATAATAGCATCCAACACTTCGGGAATAATGATATCTGAAATAGGAATGAATATCAAAAACAAATCAAGGCTTATTGGGATGCACTGGTTCAATCCTGCACCTGTGATGAAACTCATAGAAGTTGTTAAAACCCGTTTCACCTCTGATAATACAGTGAATATTGTTCTGGAAATGGCAAGATCCATGGGCAAGGAGCCTGTAGTGGTAAAGGATTATCCCGGTTTTTTCACTACTAACTTTGTCCATTCATGGCTGGTGGAATCCCTGAGACTATATGAAAAGGGCATAGCCAGCAAGGAGGATATAGACAAAATGGTTAAGCTGGGTTTTGGATTTCCCATGGGGCCATTTGAGCTTATGGACACTATTGGCCTTGATACCGTAAAAGAGATAGGGGATTACCTGTATTCAGAAACCGGAGACGAAAAAAAACTTCCACCACCAATGCTTAAGGAAATGGTTTATGCAGGATACAAGGGAAGCAAAAAGGTTAAAATGAACAGCAATGGCGGATGGTACGATTTATAATCTTATAAATTTGCTTTTATGACACGGAATGCATTGTTGAAGAGTACGTCTTCTGAGTGGCTTCCTATCATATCTTTCAATTTTTCTATTGCATTTACATCTTCGAATCTATCGGGTGTTTTAGGTATACCCAGAAAATCGGTGCCCAGGCTCACATGTCTCCATCCAAAATTATCCCCAAGGTATGTTATGCTTCCTATCATGCCATCAATATCCGGTGTTATCAGAGAATCCCTTATACCGGTTATCCCCATGACACCGTCAGTTTCTACTATTGCTTTTATTGATTCCTCATCAATATTCCTCTGATGGTTTTTCAGAGCCTTAAAATTTGTGTGGGAATCCAGTAGCGGCCGGGATGAAACTTCGCAGGCATCCAGTATTGTCTGTTTTCCAGCATGGGCCAAATCTATAATTATTCCATAGCTATTGCAAAGTTTTATGAGGTCTTCCCCGTATCCTGTAAGCCCGTAATCCTTTTTTGAATAGCATGAAGATGCAAATTTTGTATCATAGTTCCAGGTGAGCCCCAAATTTCTTAACCCCATTGAATAGAATAAGGCTATATCCTCAGGTCTATTGATTATGTCCGTCCCCTCCATGGATATGAGGAAATTAATTCCGTTGTCTATACCTTCTCTGCCACGGAGAATATTTATGCTGTATTTTTCTGATATTTCCCAGTAATAACTGAACTGCTGATAAGCTAATGTCATATTCGGTATTGATGTTCCATATGCATTTCCATACTGCATATTTACATGTGGAAAAACCACAGAGAAAATAATTGAACCGGGGAATACCTTAAGCATATCAATTCCTGACTGCTCATTTCCATGTATGACATCCCTGTACATGGATGAATAGGCTATGTCCTCGTGCAAATCTATAAATTTCATAAAAATGGTATGTAACGTGTCTAATTAAATTATTCCTTTGTTATTTCATGGAAGAGATGTGGCACGATTTCACTTATTATGCTGTAGGCTATCCCCTGTGCATCCTCTGACCCTGGAAGGGTAAAGATTATTTTTTTCCGGTAAATAAAGAGTGAGGCATCGGACAAATATGGGAATATGCCTCCAGATTTCTCCCTGAAAAGCTGTCCGAATCCTGGCATTTCTTTTTCAGCAATTTTCCTGATAGCCACGGATGTCTGATCCAGCCGTGAT
>NZ_KI542758.1:0-1795 GCF_000496155.1 Ferroplasma sp. Type II | reverse complement strand
CCCCTGCATGTGACTATTATTTTTGCCTCATCAATTTCAAAGTTGAAATCTATTGACATTACAGGGACGGGATGGCAATAAGGTATCATTCCGGATGTGTTCTTTACTGCCATTGTTCCGGCTATTTTTGCAGTCTCTATAGTGTCCCCTTTTTTCACCCGGTTTTCCCGTATCAGCTTTATCGTTTCCTTATTGAGCTTTATGGTCCCGGTAGCCATTGCCTCCCTGCTAATAATGTTCTTGTCTGTAATATCTATCATAACATTAACATGCTGTTTTCATACTAAAATCTTTATGGCTTTACACAAAAATCTGGAGAAAGGAAGCCAGGGAGTTTATGATATGAATGAATTCCGGAAAATACAGGGACTCGTAGGTGCAGATAAGATATAAACAGAATAAAGCAACAATTGTTACATCAAAAGCAAATATAAATTTATAAACGCACATTCTATCTCCCCTAATGAGTCTGACACAATCAATGGCAAGATACAAAAAGGCATATAAAAATTACAGGCATATCATGCTTGATATTGCTACAAAGAAAGAACATATAAAGATTATAGCAAGAAATGGAAAAGATTCATTCTGGAACAGGCAAAAAACATATCTCTATGCTCTCTGCGTAGAAAACAGCCTTTGCAATGGAGATCTTGATTTTTTCACCTTTGAAAACTCTGTAGTCCCTGGATGCATGAATTTTAAGTACAAATCTGGCCAGCTATTTATGTGCAATATGGATCAGAACCATAACTTTCTCGGTACATTCGGCGCTAACGAATATGCATTTTTAAACGTACCAGAAGAGATAGTTCTTGATATAGGCAGCAAAGTTGGTGATTCTCCCATATATTTTACATTGAATGGGGCTAAAAATGTCATAGCCGTGCCTGAAAAATCTTTCTATGAAATATTATTAAAGAATGTAAAGGCAAATGACCTGGAAAATAGGATATCCGTATCCAGTGCAACATACTCTGGTGGTGAGAAAGACCTTTCTCTTAAGGAACTTACAGAAAAATATAAAATAGACAGTGGAGTACTGAAGGTTGATGGAGAAAATTCCATAAAGAAGTTAATATCAGAAGATAATCAGATACTTAAAATTTTTAAAAGGATTCAGGTATTGTTTGAAGGATCACCAGACGACATTGAAAAGAAGTTGCAGGACGCAGGATTCAAGACACACATAGAGAAAAGGGCATTGAAGGATGGCACAGATAACACAGGCTTTGTCTGTGCTGAATTATAATATTTTTTTATTTTAAGAAAGATTTTAAACTTATTGTAAATACACAATTGATGACCGGCAAGAGAAAAGCCATTTTTGTAGATCGGGATGGAACACTGAATTATGATAAGGGATACACTCATAACCTATCAGACCTGAAGATATATGATGATATTATACCTCTCCTGATGGACTATTATGAAAAAAATTTCCTCATCATTGTTATAACAAATCAGTCCGGAATAGGAAGGGGATACTACACCGTCGTGGAAATGGAATCATTCAACCGTGAAATTGCAAAGGAGCTTATATATAAAGGTATAAAGATAGAGGATTTCTTTTACTGTCCTCACACACCGGATCAGGGATGCAGATGCAGAAAACCGGAGACTGGACTAATTGAGGAAGCGGCCATAAAATATGATATTGATATAAGCAATTCGGTTGTCATTGGTGACAGGGAAAGCGTGGATGGGGAAATGGCCAGAAAACTTGGGATGAAATTTATAAAGGTGCATGGATACGATTAATTTTTAATTATATCAAATGCCCTGTTTTCAGGCT
>NZ_KI542757.1:1674-4936 GCF_000496155.1 Ferroplasma sp. Type II | reverse complement strand
TATTAATTGCCCATGAAATAACCATAAATATGAACAGCAATACATCATTCTGTTTTCCCATATGCTGTGTAATAATGCGTCTTTAATAAATGTGAGTGAGGCCAGGTGCATTAATATGATAAGAGCCACATTAAATGCGCTCAATATGCTGAATTGATTTTTTGGTAAATTGCTCCTATGAAAAATGTTATGTTGACGGATTCATAATCTTTCCCTCCTTTAATAATTTTACTGTTGTAAAGTTTATCTTCGGTCTCTCTTTCCTTGCCCTCATGGACATGGAACGGATTTTCCTTTCTGTCAGTGCATCATTCTCATCTTCGTATTTCTCATGCCTCATGAGCATGGTGAATATGATCTCTATGAGAAGCCTGGCAATTGTAACTATGGACCTGTTCTTTCCAAGGCGATGGACAATGCTCAGATATTTCTTCCTCATCTTTTTGGAGTATTTTATCAGTGAATGGGCTGCAAGGACAAGGATATACCTGAGCATGGATGGGCCCTGCTTTGTTATGTGCCCTTTTACGTCCCTGTTTCCAGACTGGAACTGCCTTGGGACAAGCCCTGCATATGATGCAAGATGTTCTTTGTTCCCGATCTCTGACAGTATGGTCACTGCAGAGTAAATGTTTATTCCAGGTATGGATAGAAGGTTCCTTATGTCTTCATTGTTCTCTGTCATTCTTGCCATCTCATCCTCCACCTTTAAGGCACTGGCCTTAAGGGATGATACCCTTGAGATAATGTCAGAAAGCACTATCCTTTCAGAATATGGCAGCTTTGTTGATTCAGCTATGATCTTCCTCATGCCTGATGTGCCGAATATATCTGTAGATTCTATGACTGTCCCATGGCCTGAAAGTATTGCATGTGTTTTATTCTTCAGCATGGTCATTTCTACAGATATGGATCTCCTGTACCTTGTGAGTGAACGCATCTCATTTATTTCTGGTGATGGTATGTATATCTCCCCCTTCTTCTGTATCTCACCCATCCTGAGCAGATCCGCTATCTTGAAAGAATCCTCCCTGTCATTCTTCTTAACAGACTGGAATATCTGGGGGAACTTTGAAGGATTCATCACATGTACTGAGAAACCCATATCCACAAGTGTTCTTGCAACATACTTTCCTGATGTTGATATCTCAAGCCCAACCTGGTTTTCCATGGAGAGATAAGGGTCCCTGAAATTAATCCAGTTCCCTTCACTGTTTTCAATATCATACTGTTCACACACACTTCCATCCTCTTTCATCTCTGTTATATATACGCTATGTTTATGTACATCCAAACCAATATACGCTTCGATCACCTCCTTAGTGATTATGTGAGAGCTAAAGCCGGATCAAACATCACCAAACTCCTATTCACCCTTGTTTCAGGGTAGTATGTCGAGACGAAAAGGGGATCAATCTGTAGGACGACCTCGCAGGTCAAGCAATTGTATCGATCCCCTGGTCCGGCTCTCACAACAACATCGTCATGTTGTTGAGGTCATATAACATTTTTCATGACATCTGTTTCAACTTTAAACATTAAATAATGTTTAAATACATATTTACAATTGATTATATTATGGTAACTAAAGAGGAAATTCTGGAAGCATTAAAAGAGGTATCTGATCCAGAAATAGGAATGGATGTTGTTAACCTTGGCCTGGTATATGATGTTGAAATTACTGATGGCAACAGGGTTTACATAAAAATGACAATGACCGCGCCAACATGCCCTGTAACTCCATGGATACTGTCAGAAGCACAGAAATGTGTTGAAAATCTCGCCGATGTGGACGCTGCAGACATAGAACTGGTATGGGAACCTCAGTGGAAGCCGGAAATGATGTCTGATTATGCAAAGGAACAGTTGAACATGTATTAAGGATTTTTGACAGTGTATATAAGCTAAATTAAAACCTTTATATACCCTTTAAATATAAACATATTGATTAATATGAGTGAGATGGAAAAAATAACCATAGAAAACATAGTTGCATCAACTTCACTGGCGGAACATCTGGACCTGAGCCGCATAGCCCTGGCACTTGAAGGTTCTGAATATGAGCCGGAACAGTTTCCCGGATTGATATATAGATTAAAGGATCCAAAAACAGCGGTTCTTATTTTTAGAAGTGGAAAGGTTAATTGCACAGGTGCCAAAAACCTTGAAAATGTCAAAAAAACAATAGACACCATCATAGATAAACTTAAGAAAGCCAAAATAGAGGTTTATGACAATCCCGACATTATAGTTCAGAATATTGTTGCAGTTTACGATCTTGAGGCATCCCTTAACCTTACAGATATAGCAATGTCCCTGGGTCTTGAAAATGTGGAATATGAGCCGGAACAGTTTCCAGGACTTGTATACAGGGTTGAGGAGCCAAAAGTAGTTTTGCTTCTTTTCGGATCGGGCAAAGTGGTATGCACTGGAGCCAAGGAAGAAAGTGAAATTGAGCAGGCTGTTATAAAAGTAAAAAAAGAGCTACAAAAGGTTGGATTAATTTAAATTCCCCTTGATAAACTCCCTTAGGAGAGAAGTTGCATAAACTCCCTTTCCAAGTGAGAATTTAATTTTATTTTTCCCAATTATTTTGAAATCCACAGGAAGTACAGATATTATCCTGTAATCGCCCGATGAGCCCATTCTTCTGTCAGAGCTTAGATTAAAGTCTTTTTTATTAATTTCCTCATCTTCCATAATTTTCTTTTCTATGTCACCCTCGAGGCCGGAGGATAGTTCAGTATCATAACCTATTAATGGTATGGCTGGCCTGATCCTGTTTTCCATGGAGAGGCGGTTAAGTTTTTCAATATTGTAACTGGATGCACGAATCATCTGATTTCTATCTGGGTTGAAATATCTGTCAACAGGATATAGAATATCACCACCAAGTACCTTATACATGCTGCCAGTAAGCTTCATCCTTTCTGAAAGTATTCTGTTAAAAATATATGACTGGTAAGCGTGTATAAAGAACATGGAAAGGTATCTTGGGAAAACACTGAATGCGTCTTTATACGTATTTTCCCTTATTATGTAGCCCAGTAGGGACCTTTCAAATGTAAGATATTCGGGAAACTCTTTCATAGCCTTTCTGGCATCTCCAGTTTCACCAAATGTTTTTCTGTAGTCTTCTCTATCAAATTCCGGATCGTATATATACATCTTTACAGCCTCCTCGTATTTATTTTGTATTAATAGTTTGCCTATTTTATGTGTATTTGCCCTGATGCTGCCGAATCTCTGATAGCCATAAAAA
>NZ_KI542757.1:0-1620 GCF_000496155.1 Ferroplasma sp. Type II | reverse complement strand
CTCCTATGCGGGCAGTATTATCATCATCAGACTGTATGTCTATTATGAATTCGTTCCCCAGTAAATCACCCAGTTTGATCATTTTGTCGGTCCTGAATGTTGAAATGATCTCGGCATCGCCTATATTGAGATTGGCAATTTCCATGCTTTCAGGTAAATTTATACAGAAATACTGTGTGGTTATGCCTATTTTATCCTTTGTTCCTGCATATGTTATCCGTTTATTGCTTATATGCAATTGATCAGCAAGGCGCATCAAAAATTTGTTGGTATCCCAGTTTCTCAGGCGTACCTTTAAAATTGTATATTTGCCATGGTTGTTTTCCGGAATTTCTACTGGTATTTCGTTTACAGTAAAACTTTCAGGATCATATTTAATTTTCCCGGGTATGCCAGGAATCCTGGTAGAGTACCCCTCTATGCCTATGATACTGTCAATCATAATCCCATATATGCAATAAATATAATAAGAGACCGAATGTTTTTAAAATTCTAATAATATGACCGTGGCGAGAACAGATTCAGTTCCTGACATAGTAATAAACGTGTTCCAGGAAACCATCCTGAACTTTTTTTGTTCCGAGAACGTTCTTATCTACCATTTCATTAAGAAGAAATTCCAGTTCATTTTCAACCAGTATCTGGGCTCCAATTTTTAGATATCCTGCCCGGGAATGATCTGATGTGCTGTATTTTCCAATCATTTCATCAGCTATCTGATCCTGTGTCATTTCCCTGTAGCCCAATATTTCTACTATATTGTCCTGATCCATATATATTAGAAAATGTATCTGGTTATAAATAGTTTTCAATTGTGATAATAATTTATATTTCAGTAGACGTCAAAATTCTGGTAGTTAGGCGGCTCTGAAACAATGCGTATATCGTGTGGGTGACTTTCCTTTAAGCCATTGTTGGTGATTTTTACAAATACTGCTTTTTCTTTAAGCTGTTCTATATTTTCTGCACCCAGATAGCCCATACCTGTTTTTATTCCACCGACAAATTGGAACAGATTTTCAGAAACCTTCCCCCTATAGGGAACAGATCCCTCAACGCCCTCTGCTATAAATTCATTGGAACCAAGTTTTCCGTAACGGTCTGATTTGCCCGCTTTTATGGCACCTATGGACCCCATGCCCCTGTATGCCTTGTATTTCCTGCCATTTATGATCATTTCTGTACCAGGGCTTTCCTCTGTGCCTGCCAGAAGTGAGCCGAGCATAACTGTGGAAGCTCCGGCAGCCAGAGCCTTTATCATGTCTCCAGAATACCTGATTCCTCCATCAGCGATTATGGGTATACCATGTTCCCCAGCTACGTCCGCCACATCTGATATTGCCGTCAGCTGTGGAACCCCAACTCCTGCCACAATTCTTGTTGTGCAGATAGAACCTGGCCCTATTCCAACCCTCAGGCCATCGACCCCCATGGATATAAGATCCTCTGCAGCCTCTGCGGTTGCAATGTTTCCTGCTATTATATCTATATGTATTGCCTTTCTTATTTTCTTAAGTGAAGAAATGACATTCCTGTTATGTGCATGTGCAGTGTCGATTACTAGAAAATCTGATCCGGCATTTTCAAGGTTTATTGCCCTGTCTATATCATAGGCGCCAA
>NZ_KI542756.1:16851-22777 GCF_000496155.1 Ferroplasma sp. Type II | reverse complement strand
ATACTTGACTCCGTAAATTGCTTCTTGAACTTTATAACATATATTTATTAGTTCCAGTGCAATAGTTTCTCAAAGTGGTGGATATCCCCAAAAGCAACAGTTATTTATTAAAAATGAATGCCATACATCTTGGCACTAATTATTTATGGATTTCATATGAATCATATATATTGCCTATTGAATTGTTGTCTTTTAATCAAAGCAGTTTATTCCTCGGGATAATAGCTTTCATAGGAACCGCCCTGGGAGTTTTCATTGGCCTTTTTTTCGGCACATTAAGCGATAAGTACAACTTTGGATGGGGGCGGCGTGGTCCCTATATTCTTGCAGGGGCAGTATTTATAGTGCTTTCAATGTTTCTCAATGAAACTATAACAATTACACTGGTAGGTGTTCTACTTGGTTATATAATGATACAGGTATCATCAAATATATCAGTAGGTGCATACCAGCCCCTCTACGCCGATATTCTGGAAAGGAACGAGAGGGGGAAGGCCACGGGAATAGGTGGCATATTCAGGCTTTTGGGATCTATGATGGGGTACAGCATTACCGGTTTTCTTATTGATACAGCTTACAGGCAATATGTCCTTGTTTTAATATCAATTGTTGTTATAATTACTGCCTTCCTGTCAGCAAATACCATAAAGAAATCTGATATTATAATAAAACAGGACAAGCCCGGGATAGGAAAATTATTCCTGGACATGTTCAATTTGAAGGAGGGCATAAAGAACTACATATATGTGGTAATTGGGAGTTTTATGGTGTTTTCTGGAGTTATTGGCCTGTCTTTTTTCGAACTTTACTTTTTTAAGTATATATTGCATTATGCAAATCCAGCATATTACGTCTCAATAGCCGGCATTGTGGTACTTATTGTATCTGCGGCCGCATCATTTATTTTCGGTGTTTTATCCGATAAAATAGGCAGAAAAAACATTCTTGTTTATATAACGGTTATCGGCGGAATAGCTATGATCCTTATTCCGGAATTTGAAAAATTTGTTTATTTTCTTGTGCTTGGTTCTATAATAGGGATATCCTATGGAGTTTTCATGAGTGTCTCAGATGCACTAGCCAGTGATATGGCACCACCAGGCAGTTCTGGAAAGTTTATGGGATATTACAATATTGCTATAGGAGGTGCATCCTCTCTTTCCCCCTTAATATATGGGCTTATTCTTTATTTTTCCAGTTCATACTCACTGGGTTTTAGGTACGTATTCTATGCTGCAGGGATATTCTTCTTCATAGGATTTGCAATGTTTTATAAAATAAGAAAGGATTAATTTATAAGCTATTTTCATATTGATTGTAAATGAGCAGGTATTCACTGAAGTCCTTCAGATATATTTTTGGCATGAATTCCGTATATCTTGGCAGCAATTATCTGTGGACTTCTTTTGAATCATTGTTTCTTCCATATGAGATAGAATTATTATTGCCTGTAGATGTTCAAGCAATTTATCTGGGGCTCATTGCCTTTTTCGGCATAATTATAGGGATTGCCTTTAACTTCATTTCAGGGACATTATCCGACCGTATCCGTTCAAGGCTTGGAAAGAGAAGGCCCATGATTTTACTTGGGTCTATTATTGTCGTGTTTGCACTTGTGCTTTTTATCCTCATCAAGGATAGCCTGACTGTCATATTTATTATTTATATTCTTATAGAAATTGGGTCTAATATTGCATATGGATCTTACAGGCCACTGATCAGGGACGTGATACCCCCATCACAGAGAGGGGCGTCCTCTGGAATCGGCGGGTTTTTTACCCTCATTGGCTCTGCCCTCGGATTTGGCCTTTCTGGGCTCCTGATTGGAACGGGAAGAATAGAACTTGCCTCAATTCTTATTCTTATAACAATAATTGCAGGAGCCTCTGTGACGGTGCTGACAATTAAAAAAGAGGACTACATAAGCAATTCAGAGGTTATCAGCAGGAGGTTGCTAAAAGTCCTTAGAAGTGCCAGCAAATCTGGAAAATTTAAGTGGATGGCTATAGCTAATTTCTTTATAACAATAGGAAGTTCTGGACTGGTGTTTTTTGAATATTATTATTTTGAGTATGCACTTGGCCTTAAGAATGCGGCAATATATGTTGCCATATCAGGAGTTTCGATACTGGTTGTATCGGCTATTTCCACTGTGGCTATTGGAATATTATCAGATCGAATAAATAAGGATGTTCTTCTACTTTCCTTCCCACTTATAAGTGGATTTAGCATATTCTTTATTTCGTTTATACATTTATTTTATCTCTTCTTAATTCTTGGTTCTATTATAGGCATTGCATATGGTAATTATTTTACAATAACAAATTCATATCTGAGCTTCATTGTCCCACATGGAAGTGTGGGCAAATACCTGGCCATATTTCTTGTTTCCACCGAAATAGGGGCAGCATTTTCTCCATTAATATACGGCATAGTGCTTTATATATTTAGAGGTGCTGGAACGCTTGCATATTCCAGGCTTTTCGAGCTTTCATCAATATTTTATTTTCTGGGTTTCATTCTTATATTTTTAAAAGTTGTCAATAGGAAAAATCTAATAAAAAACCCGGGAATAGTCCAGTAAAAGGTTAATTGCTTCTTTCACAGGAAATGGCTATGGTATTCATAGCTGTAAAATTATTGTTTATAAAAATTAACTGGTTAATTCTGCGCATCTGAGGGTAAATCAGGATCTGCGATTTATGGTTGATGAATTATAATATTATTGAAAAATGGGAAACAAAATTATGATAAATTAAACCCTGGACAAACTTGTTCAATGAAGATGAAGGCATAATCATATCTAAATACGAAGATGTTATGGTATTACTATGGTAGGCACAAAAAAAATATCTATATCGATTAATGAAGAGCTAAAAAATGCAATAGATATTTTAGCAGATGGAGAAGGTGTAAGCAGATCGATGCTCATAGAATCTATCCTGATCAATAACAAAAGTATTGCAAGAATAACAAATGCAGAAAGGGTTGATACTGCTTCTGGTATTTATGCAGTGCCTTCCAAAATAAAATAACAAGGCTACTGGAAATATTATATCCTGAAATGAGTTTCCCTAATATTGCTTCTCATATTTCTTCCACTATACTCACCATGCTCACTGGACAAGAAGCGGGAGCTGAAAATTTCTGGATAAAAGTATTACTATGCAGGCAATTAACTATAAATGGTTATTACTCCTCTTTCCCTCCAAATTTCTGTTTTATATATAATATAAGTCTTAAAACAGGGTGACCGTGTGTTGCATCATCACGCCTCCGGCTGTTCCGGGATTTATACAGTACAGACCTGTCTCCATTCCATTCGTTGATAATGTACTTCTCTATTTCTCCATGCTTTCCATCTTTAAAAATCCCAACATCTCTCGGATCTATAGGCATCATAATATCTTATAACCCTAGATAATATATATAGATAATAATTTATAAACTTTATAAAGTAAAATAGATATTTATTTATAGATGTGTCATATATATAATTATGGAAGAATATCCTACTCCTGTAAAAATTATACTTTTATTGAAGAAATATCCCAATATGTCACTTGACGATCTGGCTAAAAAGCTGAAAATCTCTAAAATGGCTGTCCTTAACCACATATCTGTCCTGGAGCAGCAGGGTGCTGTGGCAAGGAAAATAGTCAAGAAAAGTGTGGGAAGGCCCTCATATGCCTTTTATGCCACCGAAGTATCGAACATGAAGTTGGGAACAGGATCTGATGCAATGCTCAATGATTTTATGGATTTTATTAAAAATACAGGAAATGAAAAACTTCTTGAGGAATTTCTAAAGGACAGGTATGGCAGGGTAAAATCCGAATATTCCAGTGTAATGCCACGGAAAGGGCTTGAAGAAAAAGTGAATGCACTTGCAGTCCTGAGGAGGAATGCTGATTATTATCCCGAGGTGAAGAAGTCCCAGGAAAATTTTGAACTGACAGAATATAATTGCCCCATACTGTCCATATCTAAAAATTTCGGCATTGCCTGCTCAATGGAAACACAGATGTTTTCGCAGGTTCTGGATGCTGACGTAAAATCCACCCACAGGCAGGTAAACGGATACAGCGCCTGCAGATTCCTCATATCCCAAAAAAGTGAGGAAAACGAATAATCAGTTATTATCCTTTCCACTTCTCTGCCTATATCATCCAGATCTTTCCCACAAATCCTGGAAAGTTCAGCATGCAGTTTTTTAATTCTTTCAGCGGGTTCATCAAGCCCTTTCAGCCTGTAGCTGTTTACAGTGTCGGAAAGGCTTACTATCACTTTGCCGGATACGAGATTGTCTGCCTGTGCTACTATTTTTTCCTCCAGGGTTTCAGGAATATAATCCCTCTCCGGAAGGCCGAGTTGTTTTGCTTCCTCCGGCAATATTCCGGCTCCAGTGTGTTTTTCCACTATCTTTACGACAGATTCGTCTATGTTTTTCTCCCTGAGAATATCAGCACCTGCAACTGCATGCCCAATTCCGTTGGTCCTTGTTCGCCCTATGTCATGGAGCAATGAGCCTGCCTGGATCAGTTTCATATCTGCATGTGCATATTTTCCGATTGCCATGGCCAATTTATATACTGCTGTCACATGGTCTATAATTCTCTCATTCGCTTTCTCCTCATAAAGAATTTTCATGCATTGCTGTTCATCGGGTATGAACTTGACCATCTTTCCCCTCTCCATGGGAACTACATTCATTTTACCTTCATATGTTTTTTCGAGCTCCCCTCCATTATAAAAACGGTCGAGGAATATGGCAAGAGCGGAGACCTCACTGTGTGGCTGGTTTCCAATGGCAATATTATAATCTGCAATGTTATATGCATCTATGGGCACCTTTTCAGCGCCCACAAGTATTATCATATCCTTTTCCCTTGCAGACTCCCTGATTTCTTCCATGCGATTGCCCACATTTATTCCATACATTGAAAGATTTACCCTTATTCCATTGAAATCACGGAATTCCTTTTTCCAGTTAATTCCAGTTTTTATTGAAAAATTCCCGCCAAAGTTTTCTGTTACCCTATTAACGGTAGTTTCAAGGGTCTCATCCCTTTCATCAACAAGTATCCTGCATGCACCAAATGCCCTGGAAACCAGTGCCACATGTGTTGTTATCCTCTTGTCCCTGAATGGCCTGTGCCCTATTCTCATTACTGTGATCATGCGCCGTTTTCCATTTCTATTCTATAACCTTTGATCGTAAGGACAGATGACCTGTTTACTATTCCCTTTAAAAGTGTCTGGGAAATTTTAAGTGAATCCGCAACATCACCAACAAATACCCCTCCATTGGTCATCATGGCAATTATTTTGTCCTCATATTCCTGTAGCTGTTCATCCTTTAATGTGGTGGCAAATATTATATCTGAAAGATCAGTCATTGAACCTATTAAATTGATCTGCACGTTTGTATAGTAAGTATGGTATGCCTTTTCTGGTCCTTTGTTGCCTGTAATCCACTGGCTCTCTATCATCCTGATCTTGTCTAAATAGTGCAGTGATTTTTTGCCTTCAATGCCATATTTTTCATCTATCTGCTGTATTGTTATCCAGCCAGTGGAAAGATCAAGGAGCAATTTTCTTTTAACTTCAGTATCGGCAGCATGAAATATCGTTACAAGCTCGCCGACATCATTTATAACCTTAATCCTGTTAACCATTCTATACACTATAGCACAATAAAATATAATAATTTCTAATAAATTAAAATAATTTGCAACTGTAAAGAAAAACTTAATGTATTATCTATAAATCGCTATTTGTGAAAAATTACAGTGGCCATATCATATTTGAGGAAAATTTCCAGTGGAAAGATTTAGAAAAATACTTCCCCGACATGTGGGAAATTATTGAAGGGGAGGCAAAACTGAACCCAGAGGAGAAACAGTTTGACGATATATTGCTGGAA
>NZ_KI542756.1:1339-16801 GCF_000496155.1 Ferroplasma sp. Type II | reverse complement strand
AGGATAAAAAGGAATTGACTATTTACAGGAACATTATCTCGGAAGAAATAGAGGGGCTTACGGAAAAGGTAGCCCATGAGATAAGAAATAAAAAAATTAAGTATAACCTGAAATATGACCAGATGATTTCCATAAAGCTAAAGAAGAAATAGGCTTAACCCTGAGGCTGCAAATATAAATGCCATGGCATAGAAAAGCAGCCGGGATATTTCCCCTATGCTTCCAATCAGGTCGCCGTTTAATCCGCCATAAAACTTTTCCATTGCAGACTTTAGGGCATATGCCAGTATTATTACCATAGCTGTTGCTGCAATATAATATAGATTGAATAGGGCTACAAGAATTACAGGTATTATATTAAAAAATATTGCATTATTGCTTATTTTCCCTATAAACATTTTGCCGAGGCCTTCACCGAATGGCCTGGAATTATACATTGAAATAAGTGTTGCGTATTTTGACACAATTTCTCCCCCTATAATAATAAGGAAACCGGACATTGGCCTGAAATAGGTGAGAAAGGCTATGGAAGGGATGTATATGACAAACAGCATTCCAATGCCGCCAGAACCTGTATACTTATCCTTGATGACACGCTGTTTTGCCTCTATGCCCCTCACCATGGCAGAATCGCCGAAATCCATTATGGAATCCAGATGATTGAAGCCATACAGGAGGATGATGAGCGCTATAGAAACCGCTGATGCAATGAGGGGGCTGTATGGCCTCAGTATCAGGTATGGAATCCCGGCTATTAGACCAATAATAAGTCCGGCAAACGTAAAAAAATACATAGTGTTTCTGCTTATTTCACGATTTCCCCTTACTGGTATTATGGTAAAAAAGGATATTGCAGACAGCAATCCTTCCATGTATTTATTCATGCATCTTTCCTTTCATTATTTCGTATTTTCCTGCCCTGAACTCCCCATTTAACTTTATATATTCCAGAGAGTTGAGGTAGGCCATGGTGTAATACTGATCCCCTGTTCTCTTTACCTTTCCTGGTATTCCTGCTATCATGCAGTTGCCTTCAGATTCAAAATTCTCCGGTATAACTGCCCCGGCAGCGACCACTGTGCCGGATTTCAGGTGGGCATTATTCAGCACTATGGCTCCCATTCCGATGAGCACATTATCATCTACTGTGGCTCCGTGGACAATCGCATTATGCCCTATGGATACATTTTTTCCTATGGACGTTCCGTACTGCAAGTTCACATGTATTGTTGCATTGTCCTGAATGTTGCTGTTGTCCCCTATTTTAATTGCATTTTCATCTCCACGTATTACTGCTGAATCCATTATTGTAACATTGTCACCAATGGTTACATCCCCGATAATTACAGCTGTATCTGCTACATATACATCACTGCCCATTCTGATCATAAAGTGTAATATTTCAGATATAAATAGACTTTATGCCGGGGTATACATTTTACCTGGCATGAGCCAGAAAATTCTAGACTTGCCAAATTTCTCTTCTGCTTTGGGCCTTGCCCGTTCTGCAATTGTCCTCACCAGCCCCCTTTCAATTAATCTCTTAATATATATTTACTCCTGCAGGACAACTTTGTCTCACTATTTAATGGGACAGACCAGACGCAATAGAAATATTTTTAAATAGCTTTATAATAAATATATGAGAGTATGGAATATAAAATAACTAAAAAGGATGTTAAAGAGTATATGGATTTTGTAATGAAAAAAGACTCACTGAGTAAACTAGTTTTTGACAGGCTCTCGAAATTATAATTATTTTAAATGAAATTCACACATAAAAATATTATAGAAATACATAATGAAATCGCTAAAGAATATAAATTCTGTGTATTTTAATATATAATATCTGCATTTTATACAATTTTAATGTATTTATTATGAAATGGATACCGACCGGGCTACATCATGTTCCTTCAGCCAGAGACGAACACTTCGTTGTTGCTTTTGGTATTTAAAAACATTTTTAAGCGTATAGTTAATACAATAGGGATAATTGATGGAAAGCTATACTGTCAATGACCTTGCTACGACTGCAAGGAAAATTAGGAAGGAAATTATAAAAATGGTTTACAGTGCAAACAGTGGCCATCCTGGAGGGTCACTGAGCATTGCAGATGTGATTACAGCCCTTTATTTTAAGGAGATGAATATAAATCCTGAAAAACCGGATGACCCGGACAGGGATATTCTGGTAATGAGCAAGGGGCACGCATCCCCTGCAGTATATGCAGCACTTGCCCTTCGCGGGTATTTTCCGGTAGAACTTCTGGACGGTTTCAGAAAAATAAATTCAAAACTTGAGGGGCATGTGCACAGGGGAATTCCAGGGGTAGAATCCTCTACAGGTTCACTGGGGCAGGGCCTGGGAGTTGCCATTGGATTCGCCCTGGAATCAAAGCTTGATGCAAAAACAAACAGAATTTATGCAATACTTGGAGACGGTGAAATGGAAGAGGGAAATATATGGGAATCCCTGCTTGCTGCCAGCAAGTACCATCTTGGAAATCTTACAGCCATTCTTGACAGAAATGGAATACAGCTTGACGGATTTACAGAGGATATCATGCCCCTGGGAAATGTGGCAGAAAAGGTAGCTCCTTTCGGATGGGAGGTAATGACCATAGACGGGAACAATATGAATGAAGTTGTGGATGCACTTGAATATGCCAGGAAACCCAGGGACAGGCCCCTTTTCATTGTGGCAAAAACAGTAAAGGGAAAGGGTGTCAGTTATATGGAAAACAACCCGAAATACCATGGATCGCCTCCCGCAAGCAGGGAGGAGTATGAACAGGCACTGAGGGAAATTGAGGGAAAACAATGATGCAGAAAATGGATAGGATGGAAAGCCTCAGGGAGGCATATGGAAAGGAACTGGCATCCCTTGGGGAGAAAAATAAGGATATTGTAGTGCTGGATGCGGATCTGTCATCATCCACAAAAACCAGCGTGTTCGGAAAAAAATTCCCTGAAAGATTTTTCAATATGGGCATATCTGAGCAGTCCATGGTAACAGCAGCTGCCGGGCTTTCCCTTGCAGGAAAAACAGTATTTGCCTCAACATTTGCAGTATTCCTCAGCAATACATACAATGTTATCAGGCAGTCTGTGTGCTATAATGAGGCGCCTGTGAATTTTGTGGTTACACATTCTGGCATTTCTCTTGGAGAAGACGGGCCAACGCACCAGATACTGGAGGATGTTGGAATCATGTCCGGACTCCCAAATATGAAGGTTATAGTACCTGTAGATTCCGTTGAAACAGTCAGTGTGGTGGATTACCTGTCAGAAAAGAAAACATCCCCTTACTATGTTAGGCTTACAAGAGAAAAATTTCCCGTGCTGAATGACGCAAACTATGAATTCAGGGAAGGCAAATCTATTACATTCAGGGACGGATCGGATTTGACCATAATGGCATACGGAATAATGGTCTCATTTGCACTAACAGCTGCTGAGCAACTGAAAAGCAGGGGCATAGATGCCAGAGTCGTTAATATGTCATCCATAAAACCCATAGACCGGCCGGCAATAATAAAGGCAGCAAGGGAAACCGGAAGAATAATTACCGCTGAAGAGCACTCCATATACAATGGATTGGGATCCAGGGTTGCAGAGGTCACAGCAGAGGAATACCCTGTGCCTCTTATGAGAATAGGAATGCCGGATATTTTCGGGAAAAGCGGAAAGGGAATGGAACTCTTCGATTATTTTCATATAGGGGTAAATGATATAGTAAAAAAAACAGACGAATTCTTTAGGAGGTGTAGTAAATGAAGATATTTATAGATACAGCAGATATTGATGAAATCAGGGAAGCGAACCAGTTTGGATTGATAGATGGAGTCACAACAAACCCATCCCTGATAATGAAAGCATCTAAGGGTGGCAAAAGCTTTAAGCAAATTGCGGCAGAAATACTCAGGGAGGTTAATGGGCCGGTAAGCCTGGAAGTTGTGGCAGAAAACGCTGAAGAAATGGTAGAGCAGGCAGTAAAGCTTCACGCCCTGGGCAGCAATGCAGTCATAAAAATACCCATAACATTGCAGGGGCTGAAAGCAATGAAGATTCTCAGGGAGAAGGAAATAAAGGTGAATACAACACTTATTTTCAACGCCATACAGGCTTTGCTTGCGGCAAAAAATGGTGCTGCCTTCGTTTCCCCATTTGTTGGCAGGCTTGACGATATTGGAGAGGATGGAATGGCCGTAATAGACCAGATTAAGACAGAGTATACAAATTACGGCTATAAGACCGAAGTGCTGGTTGCATCAATAAGAAACCCGGTGCATGTGCTCAGGGCTGCACTTATGGGTGCAGATGCCGTGACAATCCCCTATGACGTCATAAAGAAACTTGCAATGCATCCAAAAACAGATGAGGGCCTTAACAGATTTATGGAAGACTGGAAAAAGGTTTCGCCTGATGGGTCGTTGCCCCTATAATTTTTTTATTCAAATATTTTAAAAAAATAGATTTCAGGGAATTCCCTCAGTTTTGATTTATTGCCACGTGCTTTAGATATTTTCTGGATATTGCAGAATAGAATAATCCTATAATTACCCAGACTATGAAGGTAACCGATGCTATTATGACAATTCTGTCGATGCTTACGAAACTTCCATAAAAGACAAATGCCAGAATTGCTATGGAAATTATGGGGAGTGCCACATCCATTGCAAGGTTGAGTTTCAGTTTCAGCTTATGTAGTATGCCGGCCAAGGATGCATTTGCAAACATATGCACAAGAAGTGCGCTCAGTGTGGCTGCAATACCGGTGTACAGAAAGGCGTTGAATCCACCCAGTGCAACCACGGAAATTGCGCCTATTGCAAAGGCCAGGATAACCATCATGCCTGCGGCTACGTTTGGAGTCCTCCTTTTAGAGTGGACACTGGACAGTATTCCGGGAAGGATGTTATCCCTGCTCATTGAAAAAACAACTCTTGAAAGGGAGTTTGTGAATACCACGGCATCGGTGAAAAGGCTGTTGACAAACAGTACTGTTATGACTATTGCTCCTGCAATCCCCAGATAACTTTTTGTCAGTATAATTCCAGGAACCAGTTCCTGCGAATAGCTGAGCATTTTTGTGGGCCCCCAGCCCACTGTAAAGGCATATGATGCAAGAACGAAGAATAAACCCAGGATAATTACCGATATGAGTACACCTCTACCTATTGCACTGTTTGCATTCTGGGCCTCTTCGCCAAGAGGGGTTGCCGTCCCGAACCCTGAAAAGGCCGTATACATGAAAAGCACACCCAGCATCACGCCTGTAAATCCGTGTATGGCATAAACCGGAGTGAATACACTGATGGTATTTATGGATGGTTTTGCTGTTATGATTATGATGCTGATGGCGGCAATTATGATAACCTCAATTGTAGCCATAACCATTGCGTATCTCACAGAGTTCCTGACACCGGAAAATGATACAAAATAGCCGAATCCCAGTATCAGGATAAGAAGCAATACCCATGAATAGAACGGTATTACTATCCCAAAAATAGTATCAAGAAGTGCAGGGAGGAATATTGCAACACTCAGGCCAATAAAAGCTAGGGACATTATCTGGTACATTATGTACATCCATCCTGTGAATATGCCGGCAAAATACCCAAGGCCCTCCCTGCTGTAGGCATAATATCCGCCAGCGCCGACAACATGCTTAGAAATTCTGTTGATTATTATAGCGTTTATCAGGACTATGATAAATGCCACAACCGCTGACAGTGGCAGAGACCCCAGGGCGAATGCTGCAGATCCAGTTAATGTTGCAACTGCGGCACCAGCAGGGGCAGACCCTGCAACCCCCTGAAAAACAACATTGTATAATGTGAGAGAATTCTTTTTAAGGCTATTGCTCATGAATATAAATGAAAAACAAATATTTAGCTTTATACATTAAAAAAGAGATATTTAACAGCAAATATAAAAATTATATAAATTAAATACAATTTATATACAAAATTATATAAATTTCTACAGGATAAGTGATAAGAATTTGCATGATAATCAATATAGCCTGGTGGTTTCAAGATTTTTCATGGATATCGCCTCAACCCCGAATTTTGTATGTATCAGCCTTGCAAAATCATAACACTTGTTTCCATCCCCATGATTGATCAGTATTCTCTGGGGTTTGGGCTGCATTCCCCCCACAAAATTCAGGAGTTCCCGTTTAGTGGAATGCCCTGAGAAACCTTCAGCATTTTCAACTGACATTTTGATCTCAAATTTTGTTGACTTTCCTGCATCGGAAAGTGTAATGCTGGATGCGCCGGACTGTATTCTCCTCCCCAGTGTGCCATCTGCCTGGTATCCCACAAATGCAAGTGTATTTTTTGGCTCCGCTGACAGGGTCTTAAAATATTCCAGTACCGGGCCTCCATTCATCATTCCTGCAGTTGCAAGTATTACCTTGCTTTCAGGCGAATCGCAGACATCAACTCTCTGGCTTCTTGTCTCAACGCTGGTGAATATAGGGCTCAGGAATGGATTTGCACGCTTTATCATAATGTCGTCCCTGAGATCCCGGTTCAGGAATTCAGGATATGCTGCATGTATTGCAGTTGCCTCCATGATCATTCCGTCAAGGTATACCTTTGTATTCTCCGGTATCATTTTGTTTCTGTATGCATCCTCAAGAACCAGCATTACTTCCTGGCTCCTTCCCACTGCGAAAACCGGTACAAGAACCGATCCGCCCCTGTCAAAGGTTCTATTTACCACATCTATTAATGTATTTGTTGCTTCATTTCTTGTATATGAATAATCATCCCTTCCGGCATATGTTGATTCCAGCATAAGTGTTTCAACCCTCGGGAAGCGGTTGACGGCAGGATTGAAAAGCCATGTTTTTTCATATTTCTGGTCACCGCTCAGCACAACGTTGTATAAACCTTCCCCGATGTGGAGATGCACTGCGGCCGACCCCAGTATATGGCCTGCATTATAAAATGTGAGCCGGATGTCTGGAGTTATATCTGCTGTTTCATTGTATTTCAACGAAATTGTGTGCTTCAGTTCTTCCCTCACATGCTTGGATTCGTAGGATAGTTTATGATTTTCACTGTGCGATACCTTGAGATAATCATTCTGAAGAAGAGCAGCCAGATCCCTTGTTGGGGAAGTTGTGTAAACGGGGCCGGTATATCCGTATTTGAAGAGCAGTGGCAATAGACCGGAATGATCCAGATGTGCATGTGTCAGCACAACAGCGTCCAGTGAGCTGAATGGCTGTATTTCAGGAGCATAAAGATATGGCGCTTCTTCCCATGGATGTTCCGGGTCATTTATATTTATCATTCCACAGTCCACAAGGACCTTTGAATTGTTGGTTGATATGAGCGTGGCGCTTCTTCCTACTTCTCTATGCCCTCCCAGTGCGGTTATTCTGATCCATGTCTCTCCGGGCATTAAGGGGGTTGTAAGCTTTATTCCAAGGTTATGGAGGAATTCTTTTCTCTCCTTCTTTACATCCCTCAGGTATTCCCTTACTTCCTTTACAGTTCTTGAATACATAGGTGGAGCCCTTACTATTCTTGGAGACCAGTTGGTTTCCGATTTGATAGCTTTTATTATGTCCGGATTTGCTATGGTGGGCTCATCTACTTCTATTACTGCTTCCCCTGTATCGGGTTCAAAATATATATCCTGTAAACCCGCATTCTCTGGTATGATGCTGCGTATCTTTGCATCGGCATCCTCTTCACCGGACATAATGCTGGGGTCCGGCCTGATAGCTATCCTTCTCCTTAATTCCTGGGCTATCTGCCTTGCAAGGTCATCACGCTGTGAAAATAAATTCTGGTCCTTGGTATACACAACTATGGTCGAACCTTCGTAGTCAATCTCCGTAATCTTGTTGTCTGGATAAAGCCGGTCAAAAATAGACCTGGCCTCGCTTAGATAATCTCGAAAAGACATGTTTTAACACCTTGAGTTTAAAAAAAATAATTTATAAAGTTAGTTTTAATTTCTTCATCCTGGACAGTATATCGTCCTCAGAAAGATAATTGAATCCCTTGACAGGATCTATGACACCTATTTGCAGCATGTTGCCTGATGCTGAATCTCTTTGCTTCGCCACACTTATAGCCTTTACTGCAAGGTTTATGGCATCATCCAGCTTCATATCACGCTGGTACTCTGCCTCAAGAACTCCATAAACAAAGGGAGATCCTGATCCAGTGCTTGCATATTCATCCTCTACAGACCCGCCAGCGGCATCTATTGAGAAGATGTGTGTCTTCTTGTCATAACCCCCAACTAGCAGTTGAACCATGTAAGGGTAATATTTAGACTGGTTAAGCATGTTGGAAAGCAGTGTTGCTGCAGCCTCTATTGGCATGTTGATCTTTCTCTGTATCCTGTAAAGCTCCATTTCGGCCCTCATAAATCTTACAAGGGTCTGGGCATCTCCTACTAAACCGGCAATTGTCATACCGGCATATGTATCTATTTTGTACAATTTCTGTGCATCCTTGTTTGAAATGAAATTGCCCATGGTAGCCCTGCTATCTGTTCCCATGATAACGTAATTGCCTGCCGTGATACCAAGTGTTGTTGTTCCAGTTTTTAATACTTCCATATAATCCCTCTAAACAGTTATTATTTCTTAATAACAAATAATATATTTAAATTTTCTACAGAACGTAATTAACCTTACGTTTATATATTTTATGATTTTGAACTTTCTGTCAATGTAGAAGTAAGAATTGGCATATACCATGGAAAATTTATCCTTTGAACCGATTTTCACCAATCTTTGGATAAAAGTTGAGGGAAGAATGTAAAAGAGTGGACATAAGGATATTCTGTATCTATCCGGAAAATTTTAGTGGTAGCCTTAAAGGTTCCCTCAGACTATTATAGAATTATGGAAATAAGCCGGAGCCGGTTGGTACTGTTTTACATGCACCTCAAGGTACACTTGACCAACTGGTCTTACCCGCAAACAATTTATTAAAAGAATGGATATAAACTTTGCTCCCGTAGCTATGGAGGAAATTGCCATTATATTGAACGTAAATTTCGTATTGCATTAGCCTTTTCCATAAGATCATCATTGTATGGGGTATCATCTCTAAAGAATCTAAAAGGATTATTCCTATTTCCACATCTAAAATAAAAGGAAACAATGTTGTTAATATTCCTCTATTGTTTATCTGAGTCAAGTATATTCGATATATGCTTTAATATCTCCCTTTCCAGTATGGTTCCGATAAATTTGCCTGATTTATCAATCACTGCTACTATTGGTGGATCAGATTCCCGGAATATTTTGATCAGGTCAGTGGCAGGGGAGTCACACATAACCTTTATTGCAGGCACTATTTTCCCCTGATATACGGAAAGTGTCCTGAGCTGGTTATGCCCCATTGTAACCATATCACTTAGCATCAGCTGGCCAAGAACCCTTGAATTTGAATTTATAACTATTACTGCACGTGCATTTAAATCTGTACACATCTTAAAGGCCAAACTTATGGGATTTTTGCTGTTGACTGAAACCGATTGGAAGGAGCTGGCAATATCACATGCCTTCAAATTTTTAAATTCGGCATTGACCATTTCCCAGACATATTTAGATTTCTTTGTCTGTACAACGGGAGCCTTGATATTGAACAACAATGGCATTACAAGTGTCAGTAGTGTTATAGCTATCATAATGACAGAATAGTCATACCGGCCAACCAGGGTTAGGCCTAAGGCAACCACCAGTAAAGCTGCATCGACGCCACCGTGTACCGATGTGCCAAAAGCATTTTTCCAGGTATCAATATGCATGAATTTAGAACTTACTATGCCGGCAATAGGCTTGAATGCAAGGGCTATAGCAAAAACGGCAAGTCCAACTATCATAAGTGAAAAAGTTATCCTGACAAAATAAAGTCCTAGCCCGATAAAAAATAAAGGTTCAAAAAATCCGTATGTTATCGTGGACACTTTCTCAGCCACCAGTGGACGATCATTGATAAAATCCCTTAACATTATACCTATGAAAAGTGCCACTATGGCAGAATTAAAACCATATAGCTGTCCCACAAAGCCCAGAATAAGAACAAAGCCCACTATCACGGCTATGACTGTTTCGTGGGCTCTTGAGTTAAAATCTACCTTTACAAGCAGTTTTGTCAGGACATACTTTGAAAATAATATTATGAAGAGAAGGGCAATAAAGAGTTCGATGGCTATTTTGAAAATCAGGAAAAATGTCACTGCCCTGCCATGCAAATCGGAAAGGAATGAAAAGAGTATAACAGCCGAAATCTCAATGGTTACAACCTGCTGAAAAATTTTATTCCCTTCCTCGGTATTGTTTAGCCCGGTGTCCCTGAGAAGCCTTGTTACAGGGCCTGCACTGCTCATGCCTGTAACGATCCCTACAATCAGGGCTATGGTGATGCTATGAAATATGTAATAAACTATAAATGATATGAGGCTGAACGGCAGTATAAATTCCAGTATGCCCGTTATTATATTTAATGGATTCAGAAACTTTCTGGTTTCCATATCCTTGAATTCCAGGGCTCCTCCGGTAAATAGAAGGAAATTTATCCCCAGTGCTATGAAGAGTGATATATTTGGGAGAATGTTTATAAGCCCAAGAACCCCGGGGCCAATAATTATACCTATTACAATTGCAGCCACATATGAAACTAGCCTTAATTTCTCGAATATCTCCTCTCCAAGTTTAGCGAGAAGCAGAAGTACTCCAATAAATACTAATGCCAGAAGAGAGTCAGGTATTCCATACATTATTTTCTAATACACGCTAAATATATAATATTTTTGTTAAAATATGGTTATTTTTTGCTGTTTGTTTAATATAATAAAGAATTTTGCAAATATTATCCAAAATTAAGAAAATAAATCCCGGCTTCCGGATTCGAACCAGAGACCTATGGATGACTGCGTTTTCTGGCAGTATGTCACTCTACAGTCCATCGCTCTACCAACTGAGCTAAGCCGGGTAACGGATGATTCTAACAACGAATATAAATTTTAACATTTATGAGTTCTGGGAATTCAGGAATATTAATATGTATTCTGCATTTATGTGGTGCATGAAAGTAATAGATGGTTATAAGGAAGAAAATTTACATTTTAAATGGTCACCACATAATAGCCCAGTTGCACATATTAACCCAGGTGAAAAAATAAGCATTAAAATTCCTGATTCCTCAACCATGCAGATGAAGAAAGATTATAGCACTGCAGATTTGGCAAGAATTGACCATTCTAGAGTGGACGCAGCTGTTGGGCCGGTATATGTGGATGGTGCAGAAAAGGGTGATGCATTAAAAATCAAAATAGAGAGCATCGAAACTGGAACGTGGGGGTGGAGCGCCATGATGAAGGATTTTGGATCCCTGAGCAATATGTTTGGGGAGAAACTCATAATATGGGAACTCCGCGATAATAAGGCAAAAAGCATCACAGAGGATTTCCTGAATGATGTGGCTGTCCCACTAAATCCATTTCTAGGAATCATAGGAACAGCACCGGAAGATGGAGAATACGGCATGATACCACCGCAGACCTTCGGAGGGAATATGGACAATAGATTCCTCAGGGCGGGTTCGACACTCTATCTTCCCGTAAATGTTCCCGGCGCCCTGATATCATTTTCGGATCCACATGCGACCCAGGGTGATGGAGAGGTTTGCGGAACTGCAATAGAGACTTCCTGCACAGCCGTTGTTACAATAGAGCTTATAAAAAATAAAAGGGTAAAATACCCCAGAATTGAATCCATGGAGTCCATGAAATCAGATTGTATAGTTTCCATGGGAATAGGAGACAGTATGGAAGAATCTGCAAGGACGGCAATAATGGAGATGATTGATATCCTGTCAGAGTATGGATTTTCCGGGGAAGAGTCCTATATACTGTGCAGTGTAGCCGGAAACCTGAGAATTTCTGAGATGGTTGACATGCCAAATTTTGTTGTTTCCCTGGCAATGGATAAAAGTATAATTGAGAACAAAAAAATATAAATTTATTCATCAAGGAATGCCTTTAGAATTTTTGATGTGAATATTCTCAAATTTAACAATGTTCGGCCAAAAAGGAAACTTGGGTATACAGTATATCTATAGTTCGGAATGGATTGTATGTGTTAATCAAGTACGTAGAACTAGGGACAGCCACAAAACATTATAACTGATTACATTATCATTATTTATGTTATTTTCAGAAGTCAGCAGCAAATTTATGAAAATGGAAGCTACAACTAAAAGGCTGGAGCTCACATCCATACTTGGTTCATTGCTGGAGGATGCAGGAGATGACCTCAAGGAATTAGTGTATCTCATTCAGGGAAAACTTGCTCCAGACTATGAGGGGGTGCAATTTGGGGTTTCCGTTAAACTTATTGTCAAGTCCCTTGCCAGTGTGTCAGGGCTCAGCGAGGAGGATGTGAACAGGCTATTCTATAAAAATGGTGACCTTGGCACAACTGCTTCGGAAATAAGGGAAAAGATGAGCCAGAAGGCACTTTTTAATGAAGAACTTACAGTGCATTATGTCTACACTAAACTTCTTGAACTTGCAAAATCTTCAGGATCTGGAAGTGTGAAGGGAAAAACCGGCATATATGCCGATCTCATGGTAAACTCACATCCTGATGATATCCGGTATATTACCAGAATAATAATGGGAAAATTAAGGCTTGGAGTTGCCGATTCTACCATTCTTGACTCACTGGTGCATGCCTTCTCCAGCAAGGAATACGCAGATGTCATAGACACTGCCTACAACTTTCATCCCGATATTGGCTTCATAGCTACACTGCTTCAAAAAGGCGATATAGAAAACATAAAGAGAATAGGGCCTGAGCCACTGATACCATTCAAGGTGATGCTTGCTGAGCGGTTAAGGTCGATAAATGATATTAGGGAAAAGATGGGGCATCAGGCATCCTATGAATACAAATATGACGGGTTAAGAACGGAACTGCACAAGAAGGGAAAAACAATAAAAATTTTTTCGAGGGGGCTAGAGGAAACTACAGAAAATTTTCCCGATATAGTAAATAATTTCAGAAAAACCTATTCATTTGATTCTATAATAATTGATGGCGAATCTGTTCCTTATAACCCTGACACTGGCGAATTATTTCCATTTCAGATGGTTTCCAAAAGAAGGGGCAGGAAATATCAGCTTGTGGAGAAATCCACAGAAATACCGCTGGTAATGTTTATTTTTGACATACTTGAACTTAATGGGAAATCCCTTGTGAATATGCCATACCAGGAAAGAAGAAAGATTCTTGAAGACAATTTTAAGGATAATGAATATTTCAGGATTGCCACAAGGCTTGTTTCTGATGACCCTAAAGATATCAATAAATTCTTTGAAAAAAGCATAGAGGATGGATGTGAGGGGGTAGTGGCCAAGAACATCTCTCCGGAATCTGTTTACCGTGCCGGTGCCAGGGGCTGGCTATGGATAAAATTCAAGAGGGATTATCAGAAGGAACTTGCGGATTCAATGGATCTGGTAGTAATAGGTGCATTCAACGGCCATGGGCGGAGAGCGGGAACCTATGGCGCACTTCTCATGGCATCCTATAATGATGAAACTCATGCCTATGAGTCTTTCACTAAACTGGGAACTGGATTTAGCGATGAGGTCTTATTCTCATTTCCCAAAATGTTCTCCGATCTTATTATGGGCCACAAGCCTGCTATGGTTGAAACAAAAATGGAGCCGGATATCTGGATATATCCCCAGATAGTCATGGAAATCCAAGGAGCTGAAATTACTGTCAGCCCTGTGCATACATGTGCACTTGGAGTTATAGAAAAAGATTCAGGCCTTGCGTTGAGGTTCCCCCGCCTTGTAAAAATACGTGATGATAAAACTGCGGAAGAGTCCACGACCACAAATGAAATTATAGAATTATATAAAATGCAGAAAAAAACAAAATAGATTTATGAAGAACGTTTATTCTTCGTTGTCTTCATTTCTTTTATAATTGCTTCTTCTGTTGTTATTTCCGTATCCACGGTTGCTCTCTCCACGGTTTCCCTGATTTCCGTATCTGTTATTGTAATTATTGTACTGGTATTCGTATTCCTTCTCACTCATGTCCAGTTCTTCATTTGGTTCAATTCCCTCTTCAGCCTCAGCCATGGATCCGTATTTGCCAACATTCAATCTCATGTGGCCTCTCAGCAATGAAATATAACCGTTATCGATTTTAAGAGTTTCTCCATCCCTTATATCTTTAACCTGATCATCCCACAGCGTCAGGGTTATTTTACCTGTATCATCAGCTACAACAACCTCACTGACTGATTTGTCTTCTCCGAATCTGGTTTTTATCTCTTTTGGCTCTCCTAGTACTACTACCTTTCCTATAACGTTAACACGTCTTGAGGAAGGGGTTAAATCCTTAATTTTGGTTATTTCGTCCATATTATTACTTCCTTTAATCCTTTCGGACTCATAATAATATTTAACGCGTATTTAAACATGCGTATTTTAAAAATATTGGTGTTATATTCTGCAGTATCTCAGAACTGATTTTTTTATACAGCGTTGGCTATCTATCCCTGGGAGAAGGGGAAAGAGTGGCTGTCCGTCCGCAGCCACAATTCATGATTATTTGCCGATTCGGTCCTTTCTCTTCTCGTTGTTCAACATTGCGGTGCATGTTTCATTCAGTTCCATTTGATACCTTTTAAAACTTCCCTTTCTAGGTATAAACTTGTGAAAACAGTTATTATCAAGTATAAATTCCATATTGTGTTGGTAGTGTTATCTCCCTTGACCTTAATATAAAAGCTACTGCATTCAGATTCATGATAGTCACTTATGCCAATCTTCCAGTTGCTAATATTGTTAAAGGATACAATGACCTATGGAATATGACGGCTTCCATACTACCTAGTGCTTTTTAAACGAGATTTAACCCTCACAATGACAGGGTGAGTAATATTCCTTCCATACTACCTAGTGCTTTTTAAACTAGAGACAGAAAAAAGAAATGCGTGATAGGTATTTTTGATACTTCCATACTACCTAGTGCTTTTTAAACTCTAAATATTGGTACGTTATTGCAATCGTGGTTGTGGCACTTCCATACTACCTAGTGCTTTTTAAACGTTATTATTATAAGAAGTGATGAAAATGAGTGAAAGTAAGCTTCCATACTACCTAGTGCTTTTTAAACTAAGGATATTATAAACAAACACCCTTATAATAATACTTCCATACTACCTAGTGCTTTTTAAACCCGCCAACAAAGATGCATTTATATACCTTCTCACGAACCTTCCATACTACCTAGTGCTTTTTAAACACGACAAACACCTGATGATTTCAATGTAGAGGAGGATTACTTCCATACTACCTAGTGCTTTTTAAACTTTTCAGCTTACACAAAGCAAATTTCAGTACAATTAACTTCCATACTACCTAGTGCTTTTAAACAAAAGGGAG
>NZ_KI542756.1:0-1289 GCF_000496155.1 Ferroplasma sp. Type II | reverse complement strand
TAAAGGATACAATGACCTATGGAATATGACGGCTTCCATACTACCTAGTGCTTTTTAAACGAGATTTAACCCTCACAATGACAGGGTGAGTAATATTCCTTCCATACTACTATAGCGTTTCCATAATAGACATGCAATTATTTATACTCGATAGCCTTATCTAATTATGGTGTTTAAAAGAACTAAACCGCATATTGTGCTCAGTTCGGAACAGAAGGCGTACCTTGAGAAGATTACCAAATCTGGAAAATCTGAAAAGAGGGAGTATGACAGGGCCAGGATAATCCTCATGGATGCTGATGGAAAGGGTGTGAATACAATTGCAAGGGAATTGCACACGAACAGGACAAAGGTCTATCTCACCATAGATAAGGCCCTTTCCTTCGGTGTGGAAACGGCACTGAAAGACCTTTCAGGAAGAGGAAAAAAGAGAACCATAGGCAATGAGGAAAGAGCTTTTATCATAAGAACAGCATGCACCAAACCATCTGATCTTGGATATCCCCATGAGATCTGGACAAACAGGCTGCTCACAAAATACATCAGGGAAAATGCACCTGAAGAATATGATCTCAAATCCATATCAAATGGAACTGTGTCCAAGATACTGACAAGGAGCAATATTCGGCCGCATAAGATAAGATACTACATGGAAAAGACAGATCCTGAACATGAGAGAAAGGAGGCAGAGGTCCTTCATGTTTACAGGGAAGTTAAAACGATCAGGGAAGAGGGATCAGGTAAACTCACTGCCTTACTTTCATATGATGAAAAACCCGGTATACAGGCAATAGGAAATATATATCCAGATAAGCAGCCAGATGAGAAGCATGGCTATATATCAAGAAATCATGATTACAAGCGAAATGGGACATTGTCCCTGATGGCTGGCATTGATCTCATAACAGGGCAGATAATCCCGCTGGTGGAAGAGAGGCACAGGAGCCTTGAATTTGTGAAATGGCTTGAACTTGTTGACAGATATTACCCGGATGATTATAAGATCACCATAATCATGGATAATCACAGTGTTCATACATCAAAAGAGACAATGAAATACCTCTCATCAAGGCCATGGAGATTTAACTTTGTGTTTACACCAACACATGCATCATGGCTTAACATAATAGAGATGTTCTTCAGCAAGATGGCACGTTCCATGCTCAGGGGAATAAGGGTTGATTCAAAGGATGAACTGAAGAACCGCATGCTGGAATATATACAGGAAATAAACAACGAACCTGTTATATTCACCTGGAAGTGGAAAATGGATGAGATGCCAGGAGGTA
>NZ_KI542755.1:19665-21699 GCF_000496155.1 Ferroplasma sp. Type II | reverse complement strand
AAGAATTGTTCATAGATCGCCCGGGATCTCCAGTGCTGGTAAGCAGGTACCTGAAAAATGCAACCGAAATTGATGTGGATTTCATATCTTCCAGTAAAAAATCAGTAATAGCAGGAATTTCAGTACACATAGAAGAGGCTGGAACCCATTCAGGTGATGCTACTATGGTTCTTGGGCCAGGCAGGATTGATAAGGAAACACTGAACAGAATCCAGGACATAGTTGAGAAAATGAGGGTAAATTTCAACCTTTCAGGTCTTTCTAACCTCCAGATAGCCATAAAAGACAACGAAATATATGTAATTGAACTGAATGCACGGTCTTCCAGGTCTATTCCATTTGTTGCAAAGGCTACAGGGATTAACTGGGTGGATTATGGAATAAAGGCTATGCTCGGCATTGATCCAGATATAAAGTATTCAGAAGCAAAAGCATTCTTCATCAAAGTTCCTGTATTTCCATTCAAGAGATTCAGGGATATGGATGTCATTCTTGGTCCCGAAATGAAATCTACAGGGGAGGCCATGTGCTGCGGTGAAACGTTCCAGGAATCAATGTCCAAGGTGATACGCATAATGAAAAGGGATTTTAAATTAAAATCCGTCATAATTACCGTAAATGATATGGATAAGGATGAAGCCATAAAAATAGGTCGCAAACTGGATAAAAAGGGTGTGAAAATATACGCAACTCCTGGAACATACAGTGCCCTCAAGGGAGCCGGGATTGGGGCCACTGTCGTTTACAGGGTAAAGGATCTCAGGTCGCCGGGAATCAGTGAAATAATAAGAAATGAGGATATATCAATGATAATAAACACGCCCTCAGAATCATATGGGTCAATTAGGGATGGATTCTCTATCAGGAACCTTGGAATTAAGAAGGATATACCTCTTATAACAAATATCAGATTCGCCTCTGAACTGGTAGATTCCATACTGTCCGGAAAAGGAACACAGATAAGGGAACTGGGAGATTACCAGTGAGCTACCTCATGTTAAAACATTGAGGCTTCCTGTTTCACTGACAAAACTTGCACTTACATATGGACTTACATTAAATCCTTTAAGTGTAGAGGCATTATCTCTATCAGGCTTAAATTCCCTGTACTCCACAGGTACTTTTAATTTTTTGAATTTATGTGTTTTAGTTCCATAATAAATATCATTCAGTGTGGAATTATAGTCCCTGTCACTTATTAATCCACATTTACTGCATTTATATATTCTCTCATTTAATTTTATATCATATTTATTATGGCATTTAGAACATTCCTTAGTGGTGGGAATGAACCTGTACAATAATATAAGGGTTGAAGCCTTATGCTTAAGTGCTTCGATTATTCCCCCTATATCGGTAGATTCTATCCTTTTTCCAAATATTCTCTGCCATCCACTTATACTGTCATTCTGTGTTATTATTATATTATAGTTGGATGTTAGATAATGGACTATTTTATTCCTGGTATCTGTTCTCCTGTTCTTTGTTTTATCATGTTCCTTATTCAGTTTAACTTTCAATTTTCTGTAATTGTTGGATCCCTTAACTTTCTTAGATAGTATTCTCTGTATTCTCTTCTCTTTTTTTGTTTTCTCTATACTATATTTCAATTGCAATCCACTGGACAGTGTCAACTGATTCTTTATTCCTAAGTCAAATGACAGTATTTGATTCGTTTCTGTATTTAACTTATTCTTATATGCTGTTATATTGATGTAATAATTATTATTCCTCTTTATCAACACTGCATTGGACAGATCAAAAGTGTTAATATTATCAAGGCCATTTACCGTTCTCAAAACATTGTGCAATGTTGTGCACCTGTCCAGTTCGTAGCGTAGGCAGTCTCAGTCGAACCTGCTTCAGGGATCTCAGGTTAATCTCTGATGTACAGGTATTCATTCTTCATAGATTGCCAAGAGGCCAACGCACTCACGGGGAACGGGTCTCCGCACAGATCGATGCCACGGAGGGTTATGGCCAGTGAGGCCAACCTGTCCCTGTCGTAGTCCCGGTCACAGTTGTCGCATTTAG
>NZ_KI542755.1:2808-19615 GCF_000496155.1 Ferroplasma sp. Type II | reverse complement strand
AGTTTTCCCATGATACTTATGACAACATATTACAAATATATATAATACTATTCATTAACTGTTTGAACCCTTAATGGCTGTTTAATTCCCTGTATCCTAATATAACTGTTATTTGTTATTTTATATGTATTGTTAAATTGCTTTAACGGTATGGATGATATAAATGACTTGAATCTTAAACTTCCCACCTTAAACCCATTATTTTTCAGTTCATGAAGTGATTTAATATTGTCTCTTGCCCTCTCTATTAGTCCCTGCTTCATCTGTGATGATAAATATTTTAATTTCCTTTTTTCATAATGGTCTATTACATAGACATCCACACAATTTATCCTGTAATCTGTTTTAAATAGATCATCGGTGAACTCCCTGTTAATTACATAATTGTACAGCCATTTGGATTCCAGGAATAGGATCTTTAATGTGTTTACTGTTTTATTGCTTAATTTATCCATGTATATCTTAGTTTTTACTATTGTTATTATCTGGTTTTTCCTTCTTTCCTTTGTATTCTTTAAGGAATATTTTATTTTGTTTTTCCTTTCTTCAGATATCATGGAATTAACAGGATATGGTATATTCTTACATAAGTATTACCATGCTTTGGAGTGTGGGACACTATTTTAAAATCTACCCATATTGAACAGGTTGTGCCACACGCCGGTGCAGAATAGTGCATTATCTATTCTGTCATCCCTTCTCTGTGCTATGTTCCATCCAAGCATCTTCTTGTCTGCAGCAAATCCAGATTCAGAATTGCTTCTCTGATGGTACTGTTCCAGGTATGGCATGGTATTCTCAACAAAATCTTTCATTGCGTTTTTCCATTTCAGAGATCCGTTCAATGTGGAATTCTTCTTCGGTATTACGAATACCTTTGTTTCCCCAAGTTTATCCATGTATGATGGAGAGGAGTAATACCTGTCCAGCCGGATGGAATCCATTTCTATTCCAGTTGATGACAACAGTTTCATTGCCCTGTCATAGGCACTTCTCTCAGATTTCATTGACGAACCGAATGCAATGTACATCCTTGATTTAAGATCCATTATGGCAAATGAATATGCAAACAGTCTTTTCTTATGGGATTCTGATTTCTTTCCATCTTTTTCTTCTCTGTTTCCGGGATTCTCTTTTGCATGATCCTTCAGTTTCTGTGCATAGGATTCATAGTTCTTCTTCACTGTGAGTGAATAACCGGTGCCGTCACCTGTTGCATTGGAATTCGTAATATCCTTTTTCCCAAGTATGAGGGTATGAAGGTTGTGTACTGCCATTATGACCTCCTCATCTGAATACAGTCTTTCTATGGTTTTGTATGATACATCTATTCCTGATAACATGGAGAATATGGCAAGCATGTTTGCAAACATCCTGTTTGATTCACTCACAAGCTGCTTGATCAGCAATAGCTTGACCCTCTGTTCAAGGGTTAGGGAATGGGGGTGACCGGCTCCTGGAACTATTCTTATCGTTGAAACAGCTTCATTCACCAGTGGATCAAGATCTTTCATTGCCATCCTGATTCTCTGTGCAAACTCCTGCTCGTAAGTTCTCCAGTCCCTCTCCTTTTTAGGATGTTCCAGTACGTATTTCTTTCCCAGAATATTGTTGATCTCCTCAAGCTTGTACTGAATGTCATCACCGGTGGTCTTTCCCATAGATATATATATACTACGTATATATACAATACTATGAACAAGGTAAAGATAGAGGAGACAACAGAGATCACAGTGAATGGAATACAGGGATTTATTGAGAGGAGAGTCACAAAGTTTGGATCAGGAGCAAAGGTAGACTGCCCCAAGGAGTTTCTTGGCAGGAAGGTTTATCTTATAATAACCCTGGACAAGGAATAGTGTCCCACACTCCATGCTTTGAACCTGATAATTTATGATAAATATTTAAAAATTACACCACGGGCAAGTTCTGAAGATATTTAATTACTTTATTATTTATTGAATAAATGTACATTTCTTCCAGAGAATTTATCCACATCGTAAACTCAGTGGCTTTCTTTCTGATTAAATTGTAAAATATTTTTATATATCATATTCCACATAATTTTGTTCAGATAATAATTTAAATCATACAATTATAAGGGCTTATGGTGGACTTTGAAAATATATATATGAAGATCAGGGAGGTATCGCCTGAACATCATTTTGAATTTACTGATTCTCCTTTCTGGATACTTATAACAACAATATTATCCCAGAGAACGAAAGATGCGGTAACTGACGAAGCTGCACGGAAACTTTACAACAGGTATCATGATTCCTATGGACTGGAGCACGCTAATCCTTCTGATATAAAGGCCATTATAAAATATGTGGGATTCAGCAATGTTAAATCGGGAAGAATAATTGAAATAGCAAGAATAATCAATCATGATTATGGAGGAAAAGTTCCAGATACCCATGATGAACTTGTAAAACTTCCTGGAACTGGAAGCAAAACTGCAAACATAGTACTCACGCAGGGGTTCAATATACCCGCTATTGCTGTTGACACGCATGTTTTCAGGGTATCTAACAGAATCGGGCTGGTCCATACAAAGAATCCGGATGAAACCGAAGAGGCATTAAAGGCCATAGTGCCGGTCAAATACCAGATAGAATTTAATCCAGTCCTGGTGGAATTTGGAAAGAATATATGCAAGCCCGTGTCACCCAGATGCAGTATATGCCCCATATCAGGATGTTGCGATTACTATATTCAAAAAACTTCCACAGGGAATACCAAAAATTAGGTCAGGTACATTGAAATTGCAAACCGAAACAGTAATAAATAGTAGCCTTATGCATAAATCAAAAAAATTTAAGGAATTGCGGTGATTGCAATGGAAAAATATGCTGTTGTGGACAAATACTTTGACGGATATAATTTGAGAAAGGGTTCCATTATTTTTACGGTAAATGATGGGATAATCACCAGCGAACATGTGGCAAATGATGCTGAAATAAAGAGTTTAATTGCTGATAACAATGAAGTAGTGGATTTAAGGGGAAATTTTGTGTCTCCCGGCTTAATAGATTCGCATGACCATTTTATGCTTACTGCATTAAAAATGAAATACCAGGTAGATTTCTCCGGAATTCGTTCCTTTGATGATTTCCGGAAAATACTGGAGGAAAACAAAAATAAGGTTGTACATGGATGGTTTCAGGGCTACGGTATTAACGAATACAATATGGAGGAAAAAAGATTGCCGGATCTAAAAATTATTGATGAAATATTTGGAAATGTACCCCTATTTATAACACATATGACAGAACATTATGGCATGTGCAATTCAAAGGCACTTGAGATGGCAGGTATTGACAGGGAAACAGAATCCCCGCCAAATAGCCGGATTGGAAGGGATGACAGTGGAAACCCCAATGGCGTACTATATGAGGCAAAGGCCATGGATCTGGTAAAACGAAAGATTCCGGAATACAATGTAGATGATTATATAGAAGCCATAAAATTCGGATCAGATCACTATAGAAATGCGGGACTCTCCACTGTGAAGGATACCGGCGGAACGGGAAATGATGTCAACGAGGAAACCAGGATAAAAGCTATAAACCAGTTATCCAGGAATGGAGATGTTGGAATTCGCATGGCAATTGCCCTGCCAGTATATTCCATTGAGGATGTGGACAGGAAAATTGAACTGGCAGAAATGATACCTGAAAACAGTAACATAAAGTTTGCAGGATTCAAGATGTTTCTTGACGGTAGTATACTGTCCAGAACCGCATGGATGAAAAACAGTTATGTGGGCAGTAAAAACAATAAAGGCATTCCATTATGGGAAATCCATAATTTTAAAGAGGCTCTAAGGCGATTATCGATCACAGGATACCATATAAGCATACACACAATAGGAGATAGGGCTATTGATACAGCACTGGATGCCATAGAGGAGCTTAAAAATGCCGGGATCGGATCCAGATATGCCCTGGTACACTGCTACAAGCTTAACAGAGAAACGATTCAGAGAATAAAAAGATTAAATGTTGGCATTGAGACACAGCTTGCTTTTATCTACTTTATAGGAGATGCCTTAAGTGACAATATGGGAACGAAACAATCCAGATGCCTGTTTCCCATAAAAACTATGATTGAACAGGGCATAGCAGTCTCCAACGGGTCAGATAGCCCTGTTACACCCTTTAATCCATTATACGGCATATACTCAAGTATGTTCAGAAAAACATTTACAGGCAGAAATTCCGGTGTTTATGATGATGGAGAAAACATAAGCCTTGAGGGCGCAATAAAAACATATACCTCTGAAAGTGCAAAGGTTATAGAATGGGATGAAATAGGTTCGCTGGAGAGAGGTAAGAATGCGGATTTTACAGTATGGTCCCAGGATCCTGAAAACCTTAAGAACAACATAAATGAATGGTTAGGCATCACGCTTAAATCCATAACCTTAAGATAATTTATCATTTCTGAAATTCTATTTCTGGTTTTTCAGGTGTGCCATAAATTTTTGCCATCACATTTTCTCTGTCATGGTTGAATACTATGGAAATATTTTCTCTTATTGCCTTTTTCAGGAGTTTTTTCTTCATCTTCAGGGTTTCAATCGGATATGAGTCTATTGCCGTGATATAGTATGGTTTTATATGGAACCATGATGGAAACAGGTCTCCACCGTACATATATTTTTTTGAATTGACCTCAAAAATTATTACCATGTGTCCCTCAGTGTGGCCTCCGGTGTTTATTGCAGTCACATTCCCATTAATTTTTCTGGAACCTGTCAATGTTTTAATTTCCCCATATATCCTTCCAGGGATATAGCTCCCCCTGGTGAAATCGTTTGGATGCCTGAATGCTTTTAATTCCTTTTCCTGCATAACAATTTGTGAATTCCTGAAAATAGGATTCCCTGAGAATATATGGCCATTATGGTCGAAGTGCATGTGGGATAGAATGATATGGTCAATGCTTTTGACATGATAATCCCTTACCAGTGAAATGGAAATGTCACGCTCTTTTTCGGGTCGGAATATTTTCCTGAACCTGTCTGAAAAGTTGTCTCCAATTCCCGCATCTATTATTATATTTTTATTGTTTAACCTTAAAAATGGTATATTTGTTCCTATCCTGATTTTGTTTTCACGGTCATGGAAATATCTTGACCACAATACCTTTGGTACAATGCCGAAGTATGCCCCTGAATCCAATTCGTAGGTGCCATCATTGAGAAAATATAGTTCTTCCATAATTAAATAGTATAAATGAAAATATTAATGTTTTTAAAGTTACGGAATTATCCGTATCTCAATGCTATTCCCTTGCCGAATCTGGGATATTTCCAGATGATATTGTCGTAGGGGCAGGAAATTCTTGAAGCACCGCATTCAACGCAGTTCTCGTAACTAACTATTATTTTATTGTTCTGCCATGAAAAAACGTTGGCAGGGCATATGGATACACACGGCTGCGGCTCCCCATATTTAGCGGTACATTCAAGGCATTTATTTGCATCCGCAATGGCAAGATGCGACTCATCATCCTTTTTATATCTTAGCGTATATAGTTTCTCTTCTGTTGTCATTTATCTCATCCTCATAACAAAACTCATCAGGTCAGGTATTATATTTCTATAATTTCCTACCATTGTATTTCTTATTCCAAACAAATCGCCAGCAGCCCAAGATTCCAGCATGGATGAAACCATCTGTATGTATTCTCCTGCCTTGTTGCCGGCCATAAATTCTGCTTCCAGTTTCCTTTCTTTAGCAATCTTTGAAATTTCTGGGTGTTTCATAAGATTGTATTTATAAACCTCCCTATTATAATTCTTAACTGCTGCCTCACCAGCCAGGGTTCCTGAGGCAATGGCTGGAGTGATTCCATCAAATGAAAGTGGATCAACAAGCCCTATGGCATCGCCACAGAGATACACATTGCCCTTTCCTACTCTTGACTCGGGGAAACCACCTTCTGGTATTACCTTGGCTGAGTATTCACGGAGCGAGTAGCCCTTGACTTTTTCTGCTATGCCAGTTGTTTCCAGAAAATCATCAAGCAGTTTTTCAGGCCTGATCTTTCTATCAAGAAGCCCTCTTATTGGAGAGCCTATTCCAACAGCCAGGCTATCCTTGTATGTATACATAAAGCCAGCCACAAGCGGGTCAGACATTACCATTCTCCACGTCATCCCTGTATCATCATCGGGCAATCCGAAGATAGAGTTGAGGTCTCCTTTTTTTATAGAGTAAACCATTTTCACTCCCTGCACAGAATTTTCAGGTGTCCAATCCTGGTTAATTCCAGATTCCATAGAAACCAGCGCATTGACCCCCTCTGCCAGGATAAATGATTTTGCTGCCACATCACCCCTGTCGGTTGTCAGGGATTTTGCAATGCCATTATCCCAGTTCAACTTAAGTGCAGTTGTTTTAGGTATAACAGTGGCACCTGCATTTTCAGCAACTGACGACAACCATTTGTCAAATTTTAGCCGTCCGGTTGTAACAAGCCCTTCCGGATGGAATTCAATATCTACAGGTTTCTTTTTGTCATAAAGTGAAAATTTGATTGTATCAACATTTCTTTCATAGGGCATCCCCTCGCCGAAGACAGATTCTACGTAATTCTTCCGTACCTCTGCTCCTGAAACGTTTTTAGATCCGGGTTCAGGGCCTCTTTCAATTACAAGAACCTTTTTTCCTTCTGATGCTGCCTTCAGGGCAGCTGCAGATCCTGCTGGCCCTGCGCCAACAATAACTATATCATATTCAAGCATTTATATCACCAATTTTTTTAATAAGTTCTGGAACTATCTGGAATACATCCCCTACAACCCCATAATCACAGTTTTCGAATATCTGGGCCTCCGGATCTGTGTTTATGGCTATTATCCTCTTGGATCCCTGAATGCCCACCAGATGCTGTATTGCTCCGGATATTCCCATGGCAATATACAGGTTAGGCCTTATTGTTGTTCCAGTCTGGCCGACCTGCCTGTCCTTGGGATACCAGTTTGCATCGGCAAGAGGTTTGCTGACCCCAACTATACCACCGATCTTTGCTGCAAGGTCCTCTGCCAGTTTTATGTTATCCTTATTTACAATGCCTCTGCCTACACCAACCACAACCTGTGCCACTGAAAGTGCATTGGTCTTTTCTATGTTTTTATAATCGGTGATTTTGAATCTGGACTCAACCTTACCAAGTTTTTCCTTTACTATTTTTCCCTTGAAATCCCTTTCAGGAAGAGCTGAAAACACACCTGCCCTGGTACTTACCATTATAGGCTTATTATTGGGACATATAATTGTGGATGTTTCCTTTCCACCGAAATCAGGCCTGGTTGCCTGTAACTGGCCTTTCTCATCCACATCAAATATAATGCAATCTGCTATAAGACCTGTATTAACTTTTATTGCGGTTGTGGCTGCCAGCTCTCTGGAATTATATGTTCCAGGGAAAAACAGTGAATTGGGCTTATATTTGTTAATCATCAGCTCAAGGGCTTTTGTGTAAATATCATTGTCATATCTCTTTGCATTTTCTGCTTCACAGTAATAGGCCTCATCAGCACCATATTTGAAGGCTGTGTCAATAAGCTTCTCGTCATCTGTACCTATTATAACTGCACCAAGCTTTGTATCCATAAGGTCTGCAACTCTCCTTGCAGCACCAAGAATTTCAAGCGATGTCTTGTTCAGTTCGCCGTCAAAATGATCAATGTATACCCAAATACTGTCCTCCACTTTCGTAACAGGTGCGGGTTTTTCATATGCTTCATTCATAGCCTTCATACCCTTCAATGATTCCTTTATTTTCGACACAAGAAAATCAACAGTTTTGTTTAAATCCTCATTTTTAATTATTTCCGGATTCCTCATTTTCGGTGGAGGCCTTACCCTTATAACCTTGGTTGGTGATGCAGCAAGTCCGATCTTTTTGGGGTCTGCGTCTATATCAGTTTTCGAAAGCCTTGTTACCTGGAATGTCATGGCCTTTATCATACCCTCCAGTGTAGCTTCCCTGGGCGTGTTAGAATTTTCCGTTATTGTTGCAACAAAGGGCATTTTAACCTCAACAGTTTCGGTATCAAATTCTGTGGTTCTCTGCAACTTCGCAACCTTTGTTTCCATATCTATATCAAGAATTTTGTCAGTATATGCAACTTCCGGTATTCCCAGCCACATTGCTGTTTGTGGGCCAACCTGCTGTGTTTCACCGTCAAGTGCCCTTCTCCCAAATAATATTATGTCTGGTTTACCAATTTTCTCAATTCCTCTGGATACAGTATAGGATGTTGCCCATGTATCTGAACCTACCATGGCCGCATCTGTTATTAAATATATATTGTCAGATCCCATAGCCACGGCCTCTCTAAGTGTAATATCTCCTTTAGGTGGGCCCATGGAAATTATTGAAACAGTTCCGCCATATTTTTCCTTCAATCTGAGGGCTTCTTCTATGGCGTGCAGGTCAGGCGGGTTTATAATAGCTGGCACTCCCTCTCTGACCAGATTATTCGTTACCGGGTCGATCCTTAAATCATCGGCATCCGGAACTTGCTTTACAGCAACGACAATATTAATACCTTTCATAGCGGTATATGCTAAGTATTATTAAAAATCTTTTCCAATGGAAATAATAATATGTCTCATTGCTTAAAAAGGACAATGGAACATTATGGAAGAATGGCACAAAAATAATGTTTTCATAATCTTTTAAACGAAATTTTATATCCTCTTACCATATACAGAAAAATTCCTAAAAGAAGTATAATTGAAACCGTACTCAGTATTATTTCATTGAAAGTACTTCCGTATATCTGATTAAGATAAAATGAACTCAAAAACGGGCTTGCTCCTATAACTACACCAAAAAATGTACCGGTCGCACATGCTGGACAGACGCCTATGGCGCCAACAATGGAGAGAGGAGTTGCTTTTTTTAATTTAAGCCCCATAATGGAAAAGGCAAATATGGAACTTCCTGTAATTGATGCTGCCATGAGTGAAAGAACCTGAAATGGATAAATATATACTCCAACTGCATGGGAATAGTATAAAAGAAAATTCGGGGTAAACATGGGAAGACCGTAGAGGAATGCTACATAATGTGGATAGTTATAACCAGATGGCATAATATGTATCATTCCTCCGGCTACTGCAAGGATTACTGTATAAATTGCAAAGACAGGATAGAAGTGCTTAAGCTTTGGGATATTATAACGGGATTTTATGGCCACATATATTGAAAGGGCAATAGCAATTGCACCTGCAATAAATAATACATCATCAAATGAAGTGTAAAATCTGGCAGTTGAAGCCGAAGATGCATAATTATATGAATTGGGATAAAACAGGTATCCCAGTTTCGAGTATAATTCGAAGCCATTAATAATCAGAAGAACTCCAGCCATGAAGAGTATCAGATTTTTATTCCTCATTTATGTCAAAATCATATGATAACTAATAATAATTATGGTGACTCTGACTAAATCATAAATTGCCGATATTTTCATGTAAAAATGTTTATTACAATGGCTATTTTTTACCAAACATAATGTTTAAATTAAATCGTACCATAGTTAGAATATGGCTCTCGAAATAAGTAACATTATGCAAAAACAGCCGATTTACATAGATGAGGCATCAACCATATATGACGGCACAAAGAAGATGACTGCAGGAAATAAGGGTTCTCTTCTGCTTGGCTCACCAAAGGCCTTGAAGGGGATTATTACAGAGCGGGATATTATAAAGGCAATTGCCGAAGGGAAACCACTTAATACACCAATAGTTGAGGCCGCTACAAAGGAAAATTTGATTTTTATACATGAGAATGATTCTATAACCAAAGCGGCAGTGCTTATGAGCAAGCATAATATAAGGCACCTCATAGTAAAATCAAAGGATGATGTGGTAACTGGAGTTCTTTCCACAAGAGACCTGATGCGCGAGAGCTATACTTTGAAGGAACTGGCAAATGTAAAAAATTCAGATTGGTTCGGAAGTGATTAAAATGGCAGTAAGTTTAGGATTGGAAGATGTATTCATAAAGTACACAGGCTTAACATATATAGACGGCAATGCAGGAGTACTCAGATATAGGGGGTATGACGTAAATGATCTGGTTCAAAATAGTCCATTCGAGGAGGTTTGCTACCTGATGATCAATGGTGAACTTCCAAACAGCCAGCAGCTTGAGGAATTCAAAAAATCAATAAAGGAGCATTATAAGCTTCCTGATCATGTTACGGAGCTAATATCAGATCTTCCCCGGGAGGCGGACACCTTAACAATGATGGAAACAGCCTTTGCGTCCCTATCCTCTGGAGATTATCAGTGGAATAAAGAAAATGACAGAAAACAGGTTCCAAAGATACTTGGGGAAAATCTTGGCATAATATCGAATATATACAGACATAAAATGGGAATGCCACTCCAGAATCCTGATACGAAATATGATTATGCCGAAGCTTTTCTCAGGAATTGCTTTGACAGGGTAGATGATAAAAAGATTTCTGCAATGAATGCAGCACTGGTAATATATGTGGATCATGAAGTACCAGCATCCACCACAGCAGCGCTTGTTGCCTCATCCACATTATCGGATATGTATTCATGCATAACTGCGGCAACGGCCGCACTCAAGGGACCATTGCATGGTGGCGCTGCAGAGGCAGCATACAAGCAGTTGCTTGACATAGGAAGTGTGGACAATGTCGATAACTGGTTCAAGACAAACATAGTGGATGGAAAGAGGAGATTGATGGGGTTTGGCCACAGGGTTTACAGGACATATGACCCAAGAATGAAGATTTTCAAAAAACTTGCAACAACACTTGACCAGACAGCTGAGCAGAAAAAATTGTTTGAAATAGCCGTAAAACTTGAGGAACTTGGTGTAAAAGAGTTCGGGGCAAAGGGAATATATCCCAATACGGATTATTATTCCGGCATAGTATTCAATGAGATCGGGTTTCCAATATACATGTTTACAACCCTCTTTGGGTTCTCCAGAGTTCTGGGATGGCTTGCACATGTAACAGAATATGTAGAGGAAGAGGAAAGGCTTATAAGACCCAGAGCTGTATATACCGGTCCTGATAGAGCGGGATTTTGTAAAAATGAAGGAAAGAAATTAAAACATATTTTTTTATAATTTCTATATTAATAATGTTATGAATTGATCTGCCACGTGGCCTTACATTTATTTTAGTGATAATTTTCCTATGAAATACAGAATTTCCGGTTTATTTTCTTTATGGTATTGATCCTATTTTTCCGGGTTACCATTTCAACCCGGTTATCTTCTCATACATCTGTATGTAAAGATCTGACACGGTCTTGACCATATTTTCTGGTAATGGTGTTATATCCGGCTCGGCTTCCTTTTTGTCTCTTGCATACATGAGCTTTTCATGATAGCCCGCAGCCCTGTAATATTGCCTCACCATTTCCTTGCTGAGCTCATTAACCTGGCCATTTTCATAATCCTCTTTATCCCAGAATCTATCCTCATCAAGTGTTCCGAAGGTATCTATTATTACAGGTTTTCTTTCCATGCCAAGGGCGAATTCCTTTTTACCGTCAGCATGGATAAGTCCTCTGCTTTCCACCGATTTGTTAATTCTTCTGTCTATTTTGAATATTATTTCACGTATACTGTACAGTTCCCCAAGGTCGAGTCCTGAAATTTCCAGGGCTTCCTTTGTTTCAAGATACCTGTCAAACTTTTCAAATTTTGTTGAAACTTCAAAAAATGGGTCCGGAAGTGGATCACCATATTCCGGGGCATTCTTGAACCCCAGAGTATGGTAGTCAATTTCTCCAGATTTGATTCTATCATACAGTGAACCGGCCATGTAGTACCGTGTTATAAATTCCAGAGGCACCATGTAATTAGATAGGAATCCATATCCCTTATCCATCTGCCGGTATTTTTTTACCCTCATCTCTGAGTCTGAAACAAGTTCAATGAGATCTGTTTCTATGTTCAGTGACGATACTACATTGTACCAGTAATATGATGTTCTGCACAATGATTCCCCCTTATGGGGAATAGAATTGGGAATTATCTTGTCAAAAACTGATATCCTGTCTGAGAATTTAAATACCAGTGCATTTCCGTCATCGTAAACATCCTTAACCTTGCCTTTCCTGAGAAGTTCCATGCACATAAATAGCTAATCCTAATATAATTTTATTGATTTCTTATTAATGAAATACCCATGTTACTTTGTTAAAACTGAGGCACATTTTACTCTCCGAAGCCTTATAAAAATTCTTAAGTTTTCTACGGCATAACAATAAAAATTAACTACAAATGCAATATAACCGTACATGTTAGTTTATATGATCAGGCATGGAGAAACATATAACAATGCCGAAGCAGTATTTCCCCTGGATAACACAGAACTGAATGAGAAAGGGGTATTACAGGCCAGGGATGCCGGGAAATACATCAGGGATATTAATTTTGATGCTGTATATACAAGCCCAATTTTACGTGTTATAGAGACCTCTAAACAACATGGGTATCCATGAATATACCAAAGACGACCGGCTCATGGATATTGGCACTGGAAAATTGACCGGAAAGAAGATAGTTGAGATAGCATCCCTGGATCCAAATTGGTATACAACATTTCAGGACGGTGTGGAAAATAGGTATAGGTGTGGAAAAATTTTCGGAACTTAAGAAAAGGGTAAAAAATTTCATTGATTCAATATCACAAATGGATTATAACAGTGTACTGGTTGCTACCCATTTAGAACCCATACGTGGAATGTTCTCACTGGCAACTGAAATTAATGGATTGCCACTGACGAAACTTGAAATCGGCAACTGCTCCATATCCGTTTTCTCAATGAATAATGGAAATATAGAGTTAAAGGGCTTTAACTGGCTTCCACTGCAGAATTATAATGGTAATAAAAATAAGTCTTTCTATTAATTATTTTATTATGTATTTTTTCCTGTAGATACTGGAATATTTGGAATAATCATCTGGAAACACTGTAAGGATAACTCTATTTTTTCCAGATATCTTCATAGATGCCATGTAATTAGCACCCGATGAAGGGCCAACAGAGTAAGTTATATTTGTCCTTGAGTTCCTGAACACCGTGGTAGGCTTCGTCTTCAGATATAGTGACAAAATTATCGATGAGATTCCCATACATATCAATAATTGCACGGTGGCTGGATTTGAATGGATTGCGAAGTCCAACTATATGAGATCCTTCTTCCGGAAGCACTCCTGTAACCTTGACGTTGTATTTTTCTTTAAAATACTTTGAAAGCCCGGTGATAGTTCCACCAGTCCCAACACCTGCAACTATATTGTCTATATGCCCCAACTCCCTGGCTATTTCTGGCCCGGTTCCATAATAATGCGCACTGGAATTCATTGCGTTTCCATGCTGCCCTATTCTGAAATATTTTTCAGGATATTTTTCTGCTATGCTATCAACATAATTAATGGAGCTTTCTGTGCTATTGCCTGGTGTTCTTGTGACCTTGGAACCAAGGTTTTCCAGAAGTTTTCCTGTTGCTTCAGGGGTTGATTCCGGTATCACTATTTCGCTCCTCAAACCAAAGATGCCGGCAATTCCCGCTATTGCTATTCCTGTATTCCCAGATGAGGCTTCAATTATTGTCTGATTGCTTTTTAACATGCCTGTTTTCAGGGCATAGTCTATCATAAAGAAAGCTGCACGGTCCTTTATTGACCTGAAACGGTTATAATATTCAAGCTTTGTATAGATTCCAGTTTCACCAAGCCTGTATAGGGGTGTATTTCCAATTCCAATTTTGTTAGACTCTGATGCGATTTCACTTAATAATGACATATACAGTAATTGGAATTACCATAATTAATATTGCCATTTAAAACATTGCAGATAACTTATAGCATTCAAATGTTAAAAAAGTATTATAGAAAAAATAATATAATGGGTTTTGATAGATACATGTGGAATATACATTTAAGGATGGAAAAATATACCAGGATGACACTGAAATATACACAATAAAATCAAACTCATCTAATCTGGGAGCAAAGTCAATAGAAATAAGTGGCGCTACTGGCCTTCAAAGCATTTACATTGACAAGGCACCTGGAGGTTATAAAATTAGTCAGGGGTCCATGGACATGGGAACTCTTTCAAGGAATCTTGTAATGAGTTATAACGGAAGAACTTATTCACTCTCAAAACCCTATGTGGACAATGATACTAGAAAAATGGAAATAAAATCTGATGATTCAAAGATTGGAACCCTTACCTTTGGATCCGGTGTGCTTACAGGCACCTATGACTATATGAATGATGAGGTTCCTGTTGTTGTGTATATGAGTGTAATGTCACCATATATAAAGTCAGCATACAATACACCAAATGGACAGACTGGCAGGAGGCAAAATGCCTACAGGATGCCACGGATATATGCAATTTTGTCAAATGTGGTTTTTCTGATAGCTATAGTTATAATAATATTTTCAGGCGCCCTTGGGATACCTACAAATTACGATTTTCTTATATTAATAATTGTCATAGCATTTTCATTTGTAATTAGGTCAATGGGCCGCAGAAAGTATCAAGAAGAGCATAAAAATGATGAAGACAACGGAATGAATAAAAATTTATAATCATATACAATTATCATTTATTATGGACTTTTATGAAGAAATAACTTCTGAAATAGCTAATGGAAAAATAAGGGATAAGGAGCAACTTCAGAAGGAGAAACTGTTACTGTCCAAAAAATTCAATCTTGATGTAGTTCCCAGCGACGTTGAAATACTGAATTATAGTGATAACAGAAAGTTTGTCCAATTGTTAAGAAAAAAACCAACTAGAACGGTTTCTGGCGTGGCTGTTGTTGCCGCTATGACATCACCTGAAGCGTGCCCACATGGAAAATGCATTTTCTGCCCCGGAGGTGTTGACAGCAGTTCCCCACAATCATATACTGGATATGAGCCCTCTGCACTCAGGGGGAAAAACAATTATTATGATTCGTATAATATCACATTTAGCAGGTTAAAACAGCTGGAGACAATAGGCCATGACACAAGCAAAGTTGATCTAATAATCATGGGTGGCACATTCACGGCAAGATCCCAGAATTATCAGGAAGAATTCGTTAAGGGATGCATTGATGGGATGAACAAAAAAATATCACCCACCTTGAATGAGGCTATACTGGAAAATGAATTTTCAAAAAGGCGCTGCATAGGCATGACAATTGAAACTAAACCTGACTGGTTCAATGAAAGGGAAATAGATGAGGCACTATCCTATGGAACCACCAAAGTTGAACTGGGAATACAGGTACTAAATGACAGTATACTGCGCCTGAACAGGAGAGGGCATGGCATGGAAGAGATCGTGAGATCAACTCAAATGGCCAGGGATGCTGGATTTAAGATTTTATACCACCTGATGCCGGGAATGTATGGTTCGTCCTATCGTGAAGACATTAGAAGTTTTGACATGGCCATGTCAGATGACAGATTCAAACCTGACATGCTAAAAATATATCCTACACTGGTAGTAAAAAATACTGCACTTTATGCATACTGGAAGGAAGGAAAATATATTCCCTATGACACTAAAAAAGTTGTGAGAATGGTCACATACTTTATGAAGAATATGCCACCGTGGGTAAGGGTCATGAGAATGCAGAGAGACATACCTGTAAATTTCATCGAAGCGGGCGTGAAGAGAAGCGACCTGCATAACCTTGTAGACATTGAAATGGAAAACATGGGCATAAAAACCATGGAAATAAGAAGCAGGGAAGTTGGAATAGTAAAGGATTCATACGGAAATGACTATAACCTTATCAGAAGAAATTACAGGGCTTCAGGAGGCGACGAAATATTCCTCTCATTTGAAAATTCAAAAAATGATATTATAGGATACCTAAGGCTCAGGATGCCATCAGACATGGCACACAGAAAGGAGGTTTTATCTTCATCGATTATCAGGGAAATAAAGGTTATGGGGAATATAGTGCCAATAGGAGCCGAATCCGCAGAAAACTGGCAACACCACGGATTCGGGAAAAAGCTTCTGGATGAGGCGGAACGTATATCACTGGAAGAGTATGGAAAAAAACGCATAGTAGTAATCAGTGGGATAGGGGTTAGAAATTATTTCAGGAAATATGGCTATGAAAGGTTAGGGCCATACATGGCCAGGGAACTTAAATAATTATTTCCAGTTTTTCCACTGTTTCAGATAATTTTCTGATAGTCCTCTCAACTTTGCCACATCCTCTGGAGGCAATATATTGACCTTACCAAGCATTTTGGCCGTAATAAAGATACTTGCAGATTTTTCCAGTACCTGGGATGTGACTATTGCCCGTTCCATATCGGTTCCAACTGATACAGCACCATGATTTTTCATTATCGTTGCATTATTTGAACCGAGACCTTCAACAACGTAGTCTGCCAGTTCTATGGTTCCCGTAAGGGCATATTTGGATACATTTACACCATCACCAAGGAGCATTGCAGTATCCTCGGTTATAGGCGGAATCCGGTCATCAGTAACTGACAGTACTGAAGAGTATATTGAATGGGTATGAACTATGGCCATAACATCATGCCTGTTTTTGTATATTTTATAGTGCATTAACCGCTCACTGGAAGGTTTCATCTTTCCATCTATAATTTTTCCTTCAATATCGGTGATAACCATGTCCTCTGGTAAGCTCTTTGAATAATTCGTCCCACTGGGGGTTATGACCACATTCCCATCTTCAGTTCTCAGGCTTATGTTCCCCCATGACCCAACTGTGAGGTTACTCTTAC
>NZ_KI542755.1:1602-2758 GCF_000496155.1 Ferroplasma sp. Type II | reverse complement strand
ATAAGAAGCAGGGAAGTTGGAATAGTAAAGGATTCATACGGAAATGACTATAACCTTATCAGAAGAAATTACAGGGCTTCAGGAGGCGACGAAATATTCCTCTCATTTGAAAATTCAAAAAATGATATTATAGGATACCTAAGGCTCAGGATGCCATCAGACATGGCACACAGAAAGGAGGTTTTATCTTCATCGATTATCAGGGAAATAAAGGTTATGGGGAATATAGTGCCAATAGGAGCCGAATCCGCAGAAAACTGGCAACACCACGGATTCGGCAAAAAGCTTCTGGATGAGGCGGAACGTATATCACTGGAAGAGTATGGAAAAAAACGCATAGTAGTGATCAGTGGGATAGGGGTTAGAAATTATTTCAGGAAATATGGCTATGAAAGGTTAGGGCCATACATGGCCAGGGAACTTAAATAATTATTTCCAGTTTTTCCACTGTTTCAGATAATTTTCTGATAGTCCTCTCAACTTTGCCACATCCTCTGGAGGCAATATATTGACCTTACCAAGCATTTTGGCCGTAATAAAGATACTTGCAGATTTTTCCAGTACCTGGGATGTGACTATTGCCCGTTCCATATCGGTTCCAACTGATACAGCACCATGATTTTTCATTATCGTTGCATTATTTGAACCAAGACCTTCAACAACGTAGTCTGCCAGTTCTATGGTGCCCGTAAGGGCATATTTGGATACATTTACACCATCGCCAAGAAGCATTGCAGTATCCTCGGTTATAGGCGGAATCCGGTCATCAGTAACTGACAGTACTGAAGAGTATATCGAATGGGTATGAACTATGGCCATAACATCATGCCTGTTTTTGTATATTTTATAGTGCATTAACCGCTCACTGGAAGGTTTCATCTTTCCATCTATAATTGTTCCTTCAATATCGGTGATAACCATGTCCTCTGGCAAACTCTTTGAATAATTCGTACCACTGGGGGTTATGACCACATTTCCATCTTCAGTTCTCAGGCTTATGTTGCCCCATGATCCAACTGTGAGGTTACTCTTTAACATTTCCCTGCAGGCATTTAAAACAATATTACGTTCTTTCTCATAAAGCATTTTTATTAATTGCCATTCCCTATAAAATATTTTTTTGTCCTTACTTTTTAACCAGTATTGTATCTATCCC
>NZ_KI542755.1:0-1552 GCF_000496155.1 Ferroplasma sp. Type II | reverse complement strand
CAAGGAATCTGGCGCTTCCATAAAAAGAATNTGGTAGATAGGAATTGCCTATCTTCGAGACCCCGATATTTGGGGTGCCTTGTCGCCGTATGATTAAAGCTTAAGGGCAGAATCAAAGAACTATGGAATGAGATGGAATGGAACAGGGGAAATCAATTCATCTGTGAAGAGGAAGTATAGTAAAAGATTAAAATCAAGGAAACCTGAAACACTTGAATGTGAAGGATGCCAAAGATTCTGGCTATATGATGACATAAAGAATTATGGTAAAATTCTTGCATATGGAGGGTTAAGAATATCATAAATCAGGTTTGATAATTATAAAAATAATAATTGATGAAATTATAATATAAGGGGGATAACACAGGAGAGGTTATGCAACTGACCAATTAGTAAAAAGTTATTTAAATAGTTCCCAAGTAATTTTTGTAATGTCTTTATTGGACAGTCTTTTCTTTAGTTCTTTATTTTCATTGCTCTTTAACATCTGTGATATATCATTTGCTTCTCTGCCTACACTAATTGTGTTGTATAAAGATGTATATCTTGCATACTTCTTGAGTCGTGTATTATCGAACTGAGCCCCATAACTCTTTTCATACCACGAAATAAATTTGTTCTGTACATCTTTATCCACTAATTTTAAATATTTATAATCATCATTATCAAAAATTTTTGGTAGATCTGCCATTTCTTTTGGTGCCGGTATAAATATTCTATTGTTATTATTAAGTTTATATGTATCTCCTATGGCGTTTATCCCAGAAATAAAACACCCCATATCTTCGGCTACAGCATAATCGCCACCCCTTTTAAATGGTTTTACATTAAATCCGTATATAGCATATTTTTCACTGTTTAATCTTTTAAAATAACGATGAATATTATTAACAACTCCAATCATTTTCGATGATGTAATTCTATTTCGCTCAAAGTCGATGGTAACAAATGCAGGTTCATTATTTTCAGTGTCATATAGTTTAAAAGCATCTGGAATCTGCCTACCTCTATAAAGAGTAGGAATCGATATACCAACTCGTATATTATTAGACAATGTATTTTTATTTTCCAATAACCTTGAAATAAAATCTTCATAGAATATTAGTCTTTTTTCACGTGATATGCTATCATTAAAATTTAGTAATGGAGTTGTATATATTATATTTGCTGGCCATGTTAGTATATCATTAATATAATCAAGATCCTTTTCACTTATTTGATCGCCGGGGTTTATATCTATCATCAAAAATATAATAGGTAACAAGCGCCCATTTATAAAATTATTTGCAGCTATTTCTGGTGGAAATCTCTTATTGATAAATCGTTCCTGTTCATCTTTATCACTGTCTATCTTCCTTAGATTTTCTAAATCCGTTCTAATAAATACTTCATAAAAAGATTTCTCAACGGAATCTAGATATAACGTTTTTATAAATTTATGGCTCATTTTTTTACTAACCGATCTTGATAATACATTTAAACTGGATGTTTCCGCTCGTATCTCCGGTATTCGTAAAAATGCGTAATCATCACTCATTTTTACATTTTTAAT
>NZ_KI542754.1:2467-4241 GCF_000496155.1 Ferroplasma sp. Type II | reverse complement strand
ATCATAGACATTAAGAAAGTAAGGTAAATATAATTCCAACAATATAAATTGCAATATGTAAATAAAGGTTCAAGAAAATGGCCATAAATGGCCACGATGCACCCATCCCAAGTGATCTCATCATAGAGGACAGGCTAACAATGATTACCTGTTTATTATGTATGTCTGTTGAAAATGAAACCATTGAACTATATTACAAAATATTATAAGAATATTGGTTAACGAATCTTAATTTACAGTACAAATATTTTTATTATAGAGCAATTAACAGGCATATGTGCGGAATTTTTTCCAAAAATTTTAAATTGCATTGGCATATAATTTTTAATGGCAACTGGCGAGAATCCGGACAATGGAGAGATATCAGACGATAAAAAATTAAAGAAAGTTCTAACCTCATGGGATCTTTACTTTCTTAGCTTAGGGGCAATAATAGGATCAGGGTGGCTTTTTGCTGAATCGGCCTCTGCTGGTACCACGGGCCCTGCAGCAATTATTTCGTGGATTATAGGGGGAGCAATAGTTCTGGTAATTACTCTTGTTTATGCTGAAATTGCTTCCATGATACCGAGAAGTGGACTTATCACAAGATATGGGCATTATTCGCATGGAGGAATAGCAGGACTTTTCTTCGGTTGGGCATATTTTGCAGCAAGAGTTGCCGCGCCTGCGCTTGAGGCTGAGGCTGCCATAACATATGCAGGCTCCTACATAACAAAACCTGCTCTCGTATACTACGCCAGTAATCCACTTCATCCATCCTTACATGTGACTCTCCTTACAGGATACGGAATACTGATTGCAGCCATATTAATCATAGGATTCTATTTCCTGAATTATTTCGGTGTAAAATTGATGGGAAAAACAAATCAGGGAATAACATGGTGGAAGCTTCTTATTCCATCTATCACAATAATATTAATGGCATTCCTTCTTTTCCATGCCGGAAATTTCAACAATCCAGCACTTGGTGGATTCCTGCCACATAATAATATATCCTTGATATTTGAGGCAATATCAACTGACGGCATAGTTTTTTCATATCTTGGTTTCAGGCATACCATGGATTTTGCTGGGGAGGCAAAAAATCCACAGAGAGATCTCCCACGGGCGCTTATATATTCAATGCTTACATCTATGGGTGTTTATGTTTTGCTTCAGGTTGTTTTTATATCTGCAATCAATCCTGCACTTCTATCTTCATCGGGTGGCTGGCTAGGACTTTCATCAGCATCTGCAGGAACATACGCAAAAAGTATAAGCAAAGCTCCCTTTGCTTTTCTCGCGAAGTCTTCGAACCTCTCAATAATGGCAGTACTGACCTACCTTCTATATGCTGATGCTTATGTATCACCTTCAGGAACCTTAAATATAGCTGCAGGGACATCAACAAGATCACTTTATGGAATGGCTGAAATCGGATATTTTCCACGTATAATAGGAAAAGTAAACAAGAAAACAGGAGTACCAGTTTTCTCATTGCTTATTAGCCTCGTTCTTGGACTCGCTTTTCTGATTCCTCTTCCCAGCTGGTACGTTGTTGTTGGTCTCGTATCCGGAGTCGCAGCATTCACCTATATACTCGGTGGTTCAACTTTAATGGTTCTCAGGCGTGAAGCTTCGGAATTGAAAAGGCCATTTAAATTGCCCTATGCAAGGATTCTTTCACCAATTTCCTTTGTTGGAGCCTCATTGATAGTTTACTGGACTGGTTGGCCCACTGTAGGCTATATATCTATAATCATATTTGCCGGTTTCTTTATATACCTACTAT
>NZ_KI542754.1:0-2038 GCF_000496155.1 Ferroplasma sp. Type II | reverse complement strand
GATTTTCAGCTGTTGCTGTTGGTATGGTTCTGGCAATATTTTCCATGTCAGGTTCTTCGGCAGTTGTAACACTGGGAGAAGAGGCAAAGCAACCCAGGAAAAACATCAAAAAGGCACTGCTTATAAGTTTTCTAATTACTGGAGTTGTGTTTGTTCTTACATCTTATTCCCTCACAGTTGGATGGGGTGTTTCAAAGATGCCTACATTTTTCCAGTCAAGCGTTCCGGGACTAATAGTGACGGATAAATTTATTGGACTTCCCTTTACGATATTGCTATTTGTATTTATCATTAACAGCCTATTTGCCGGTTCACTTGCACCTTTGAACACCAGTTCAAGGATGATATTTTCTATGAGCAGGGATGGACTTGGCCCATCGATTTTCTCAAAGGTTCATCCCATTCATAAGACACCATATGTAGCCATAATAATCATAGCAGCAGTATCGTACATTGTTTCACTTGCGGCTGGAATACTGATTGGACCGAAAGACGGTTTCCTTTATCTGGTCACGGCATCATCAGCAGCACTATTTATAGGTCATATATTAAGTAATTTCGGCCTCGGTATAACCTACAAAAAATTAAAAGAATTCAAAGTACTGACACACGCAATTATACCGGCAGTGGCCACAATCATACTTTCGATTGCTATGTTCTACAGTTTTGTTCCACCTGCATATCCTGTGGACTATGCCATAATCACAGCTATAGTTTTTATTATAATATCGGCAATTGCCATAGTGATATATGCTAGAAAGCATCCATCTCAGATCCACAAAGCTGGTATGGCTGATAAGCAGGTGCAGGATCAAATAAATAAAAATGAATGATTTTTTTTCAATAAGTTATTTCTTATCCTGTATGTCTGTAAAGAGTTCTTTTGAAAATATTTTGTCTGCAATTCCCCCTCCGACAGCTTTCAGATCAGACATGATAGGTTTGCTGACCCGTGGCAGGTATAATTGCCCTTTTATCAGATACATATTTATCATGGACAGTTCAATCATGAGGGAATCTACAAGCTTATGCCTTCCTGGATTTGGTATCATTGTATTTCTGTATAGGGACAGGTACATTTTCATTGTTATAACGTTGAACAGTATATAACCGTCAAGTTCCATTTTTCCAGAAATCATTTTTCTGTCGGAATCCAGGCGGTACTTAGAACTGGAAACGGATGAATACATAAATTTCTTTATGTTGATTGCCTGGTATATAAGGTTCTGGTCTATATCCATATTTGAAACGGCTATGATAATAGAACTGTCATTACATGCCTTTATGAATTCCAGTTCCCCATGAGATGTATCGTCCATAATGAAATAGTGAAGGTTGCCACTGTTAATGCTGTGATAATAAACATACCTGTTCAGTAGTGAGTTAAATGTTCTTTTTAACATTATTTTCCCAGAATGGCCATACTTTTCTAGAATTTTTTTTATTTCTTCAGGTGGAATATCCATGATAAAAAATTTCTTCTCCTTGTTTAATATGTTGATATTTTTCGTGCTGTAATGGGAAGAATCCAGTATAAGGACACCTTCGAATTTTGAAGCTTCTTCGGTTCTGGATAGAAATCTGGACAGCATATATTCTGATCCCACAAAGTATTCCACATTAAGTATCCTCATCATTACGGGGTCAAACACTATATCCAGTGTAATATTCTCCTGGGCATATCGGCTTTTCCCGTTTAAGGCATATACAGGTATTATTATTTCAATATGCATTATAAGTGTGCTTTCATCGTAATCCTCAAGATTTTCAAATGCCAGTTTATTGTAGGCTATGTACCGCAGCATGGATGCAATATTTTTTGGTTCCAGTTTCAATTTTGGCCAGTAATGGTACAGAATAGTTTTTCTGTAATAACGCTTGACATATTCCAGTGGGATTCGTCCTACTATGGTTATCAGGGCAGATGTGATAATTTCTCTCCAGTATTTGTCATAAGTTCCAGATATCTTTCGTATCATATCGTAGTTCATGGATAGCAGAAAGGCGACATCACCATACTGGTACGACTTTTCGGGAA
>NZ_KI542753.1:1617-4526 GCF_000496155.1 Ferroplasma sp. Type II | reverse complement strand
TGAACTATTATATAATTGAACTATTATATTCCTGCCGTAGGGAATAAATTTAATCGAATCAATTCCCGAAATATCGGAAATGGCCGATTTCATATTGTTTAATGAAAAATTAATTATAGATGCCCATATATGTTCAGAAACATTAGATATAATTATTCCCATATATGGAAAGTTTTCAATCGAAATATTTGTACTGGGAAAATGTAATCCATAAAAATCTAGTCTTTCCTGGAAATATTCATCGGTTGCCTTTGAAATCGAAAAAGTAACATCCACGCTTATACTCGTACCTGCCTTGCTAATATTCATTGGATTGATCGTGACAGTTAATGGATGTCGCCTTAGTTTATTCATTATTTCATAATATTTTTCAGGGGTAAAATGTGAATTTCTTGCTATTGAATACATAAAGTGTAATCCATTATCATCCTTTGAGTATTCAGAACCAAATATTGGTATTTCCGATATGGAATCATTTATTATCGTATCTATTGATTTTCCATTAACCTTAATATTTTTTATATTATTAGACCCTGTATATTGCTTAAGAGTGTCTTTAAATACACCGTTAATTAATAATTTTAATTTTTCTAAATTAATTTTATAATTTATTGTTATATTATTTTTATACACTTCATGAGGGATATTTTGTTTATTTGATAGAAAATCATTAACTATGCCATTTAATTCCTTCTCTATTTCTTTATTCATATCATTCATAATTTTGTTTTCTAAAATTTCCTCTGACTTAACATGGTTAACTAAGCGATTAAATTCTTTAAATCTATATTCATCAAGAAGTTGAAGAAACCAGTATATTGATCTAAGTGCATAACTTTTACCTGAATTGGGAAGTCCTAATATGGTAGTAATATTCTTAGTACGTATAATTGATTTTTTAATAGGTCCTATATTTTTTATTTCAAATTCAATTTCATCGTTTTCCATATTAATATATCCTCTCTTTTTAAAGTAATAAATAAACAATATATTATAGTTTCTAGATTAGAAATTACCATATTTTCGTTGATAATTTTCAAATTTCAAATATTATGATATAATCGCTTTAAGTAAAGATCGTACAAAGGTCCTAAGAGGAGTTATGATAAGTATTTCTCAGAGAATAGTAATTTATTCACCGGGGATTTATGGGGGCGCCAGAGGGTGAACCGGGTTGCCTTGGTTTAAACAGTATGCTTAATGCGCCCCTGTTTCTCCCACCACCTACTTCTTTAAGGCCACGGAACAGGAAAGACGAAATAAATCTACCACTGAATACAATGATATATGAAAGTATAAGTGCAAGTTTCAGTGGAAAGAAATCTATAAACAAAGAAAGAAGGTATCCCCCAGTTAACGCTCCTGCAAAATAAATTGCTCCATTAAATCCATTGAGTATAGAAATATATTCGGCGTGGTGACCCTCCGGAACAACATCCAGTGTATAGGAGGTAAGAATGGAATTCTGAATTGAACCTAAAAAACCACTGTATATTTCAATTCCTATAAAAAGAGGAAAAGAATCAAAGAAGGCATACATTAATGGTATCCCGCTTAACATAATCTTATTTAGGAAAATTAAAGGAATCCTGTTGATATTATCAATAAATTTTGCAATAAAATACTGTGTAACAAGTGCTGATCCAATTGCCGCAATGGTGAGCAATGCCACAACTTTTAAGGAAAAGCCCATAATTGTAACAATTGTTATGGGAAACATCGGCCAGGCCAGTGACCAGAAAAAAGACTGTACATTAGTTGCCATAAAATATTGATAGAATATACTATTATTTTTTAGGGTTTTTAAGGTCCCAGAAGATTTTTGCTCATTATTGATTTGCTTTTTTTCTCTGTGAGCATAAATCCTATCAAAGCAGATGCTATGTATGAAATCGATGCTGCTGTGAATGGAATAATAATATCCTTCCTTGAATTGCTATCAAGCAGGAAAAAAATAGCTATCAAAGATATAACTGTGCCCATAGATGCGATATTGGTTATTATAGAAAGAAAATGCCCCCTTTTTTCTGCAATATTATCGGCTATGAATGAGTACCAGTTCACGGTTATCATGGCTGAAAAAAGTGATATCAGTGCATAGAGGAAAATGAGATCCACTGGATTATAAGAATATGGAAGCATGTACCACAGAACAGCCAATATTACGCTTCCTAAAATTAGAAAGGGCGTTCGTCGCCCTACCCTATCACTAATACGTCCCCAGAGAATCTGCCCCAAATTGCTCAGTGAGTTAGATGATGATTGCAGCCAGCCCATTTCAACCGCCGATGCTCCTATCATAACTGCAAATACTCCCACAAAGGAAGCTGCAGCAGTTGCACCAGCTGCTATTATAAAAGACCTCAGGGCTATGAGTTTTCTATTATTCATTTAATCTCTTTATTGCACAGTTTATCCAAAGATGTTATTTGAATTCTTTGTTGATTTTTTCCGAATTAGGATTTTAGTAATCTTATGGGCATTTGTTTGATTCGAAGAATAGTACAGTTTTTACTTGAAACAATTATATCAAAATGTTTCAATTTCCAAATTATCAACGAAAATTTGGCAATTTCTAACGTAACAAAAATATTTCTATAATGACACAATGCTTAGCAGTGGTAACGTATATTACAGTAGATTCTTCGAAAACTGGCGTTGGAAAATATGCCTATGACCTTTACACATTAATGGCACCTGAAAGCAGGATAGTTCAGTTCATATTCAATAATAAATTTCAGGATCCTCTTTATAAATCACCATACAGGGGCCTTAAAAATTCTGTTTTAAATTATTTATTCAGTGATCTTATATATAGACCCGGAATTAAAGTGATAAATAACAGTAATGATATTATACATATAACATCACAGACAATCAAGCCCATGTTAAAAGCAAATATATGGTGT
>NZ_KI542753.1:0-1114 GCF_000496155.1 Ferroplasma sp. Type II | reverse complement strand
TNTAAGCTCTACTGCAATAAGATTTTCAAGCAATGCACCATTATTCTTGTAGAAGTTTGGTACATTTCTCAATATGATTCCATTATCAATGCAGTACACTTTCCTTGGACTTTTTCCGGCTCTTTTCAGCTTCCGATCAAACCTTTTAACCTCAAAGATTATATATGTTTCTTGGAGGTAGTCCATGTACTTTTTTACGGTGTTTTCGCTTTTGACACTCAAGTTTCGCGTGATAGAACGATATGTGATTTCGTTTGATACATTTGACATGAGGAATCTCAAAATATCCCTAATCTCTGGGAACTTCCTTATATTGTACCTGTTCATCACATCATTCTGGATTATGTCATTTATTGGCTGAGTCAAGACTGAATTACTTCCAGAAACAACTGAATCAGGCATTCCTCCGGATAAGTAGTACTCGTTGAACAATTTACCAGCCGTTGCTTTCCACTGGGGAGAATAGTTGTTTTTCGGTAAATCTATGCTCCTTGCCCGTAGGAATTCAAGAAATGAGAAAGGATAGAGCTCCATGTCCACATGTCTTCCAGTCAAGTGAGTTCCAAGCTCCATGCTCAAGTGACTTGAATTTGACCCTGTGATAAATACCCTGTATCCCTCCCGAAGAAGTCGATTGATAAACAGTTCCCAGCCTTTGACATTCTGGATCTCGTCAAAGAACACATTTCTCATGTCCCCAAACAACTCAATGAAAGTTTCCATCAGTACCTGAAAATCTTCCACTGCAAATCCTGATATTCGTTCATCGTCAAAATTGAAATAGAAAAAAGAATCCCGGAACCTGGTGTTGATAATCTGTTTCAGCATTGTGCTCTTGCCACACCTCCTGATCCCTTTAATGATGAATGCGGAGGAACCGTTGTAACTTAATCCAAGGTCAAAAGCATCTCTTGGGGCAATGTGATCTAATCTCTCGATTTCAGTCAGTTGATCCTGTATCACTGTTCGCATAAGCGATTTTTGAATCATGACACGATATTTCGTAGGGTATTTTATTTTTGCGCATTATAATGAGCAAAATCTTTAGATAATGCGCATTATGTTCAGCAAATATTAAGGGAGAACAGCCATTGGATTCGGGGATCCTCTAGAG
>NZ_KI542752.1:2191-3536 GCF_000496155.1 Ferroplasma sp. Type II | reverse complement strand
TTAACGGCAGGATAGGAACTCTATTCAGTATCTTATATTTATGAGGCAGTCAGTTCAGGTCAGTTTACTGAGGGATACGGAGTCTGTGAATTCAATATTGAAGAGAAAATGCCTGTTAATATAAGAAAGAAACTACCCCGAAGGGAATGATGGAAACAGAAGGGTTGGGAAAACTGAAAAAATTAAATTGGATAATGCACGAAAAATAAATTTCTATTAATCTTTAAAATCTTCCCTGATGAGTAAAAATCCCATAACCATTGAAAATGCAATGAAAGCGAGTCCATAGAATATGATGCCCTGTAAAAGACCGATGATTTTATCTAATAAACCCAGGAGAATTACTGGAAGCCCAACTCCAGTGTATATGATAATGTAATAATTGGCAAGCATATCACCTGTTTTTTCGGGTGGAGCAATTGCCTTGATCTCCCTTGTTGCACCTGTAAATGCGAAACCCTGGCCTATTCCTGCCAGCAAAGTTCCTGCAATGAATATATAGAGAGAATTTCTAATAATTGCAATAAGTATGAATACAATTGCGAATATAATAAAAACCATACCAGAAAACATTGAATTTTGAATTTTGAATTTCAAGGAAATGATCTGAAAAATGGATGCTATGCCCAGCATCAGAAATACAATAATGCCACCTATGGCAATGCTATTTAAGCCTGAAAGTTTTATTATGTAAACAGGAGCAAGTGACATAAAGAATGCTGTAATTGACCATGCACCAAATGCAACGAATGAACTTAACAGGAATGGCCTTATAACTTCTCTATCTATAGAGGGAAAATGCAGTATCAATTTTGGATTTTTTGTTGAGATATCTTTCAGAGGATACATTGCCATAGCAGGTAATAGAACTAAAATAATAGAAAGTAAATAAACCAGTCTAAATGGGTATGGTAAATACTGTGCCATTATTCCACCTAATAAAGGACCTGTGGCAGTTCCTGCAGAGGTTCCTATGGATGTCAGCACGGCACCAGCCCTCTTGTTATAATTAAATAATAATGTACTGGCCGGTCCCGCAATGGCTCCACTTGCAAGGCCCATAAATGCACGTGCAAGGAAAAGCATATATACATTTATGGCAAACAGAAAGGATAATAATCCAATTAATTCCATAATAACACCAATGGCAATGGGCAATTTTCTGCCATGTTTATCAGAGTACTGGCCCCAGAAGAGGAGCGAGGGAATTAACATCAAAACATATATTGCAAAAATATCTGTAATAATAAATGGGCCAAAGTGGTATTTCAATGCATAAAGTTCATAAATTGGTGCCGTAACATTTGACGCAGCCATTATAGAAAACAGAAGAAGAAAGATAATT
>NZ_KI542752.1:0-1295 GCF_000496155.1 Ferroplasma sp. Type II | reverse complement strand
CTAAGTGCAGAAGGTGTTATGACCATCTGGCAGGACATGATGGTGTAATGCTTCTGAAAATATTTTTACTGAAAAAATGGCTTAAACAGATAAATGACAAACCCGAATTTGATCTAACTGATAAGGGCGAAATAAATATGATGAGGCTTGGAGTTAAGATTCCTGTGAAAAGGAGACATGGAAGAATTTTTGCATATGGATGCAGAGACTTAACAGAAAAAGAATTTCATCTGGGAGGTTCCCTGGGTTCAGAAGTCATGAAGGCACTTATTGCAGGGGAGTTCATTTCTCTACATGAAAATTCAAGAATTATAACCGTCATAAAACCCATAAAGGACTGGATTGAGGCATAAAATACTAAATCCCAAACTTTAATTCGATTCTTTTTAATTATTCCTTACAATTCAATCAGAAAGAAAATCACTGAGTTTACAACATCGATGAATTCTCTGGAAGACATGTACATTTATTCAATAAATAATAAATTAATTAAATATTTTCAGAAGTTGCCCGTGGTGGAATTTTTAAAACGTTCTAAATAATATTAATTTTTAAATATTTATCATAAATTACCAAGTTCAAAGATTAGTAATGCTTCTGTAGGGATGCATTATATACTATCATTTCCATGATATCTGAAGAGAAGGCAAAAAAATATTCTTTAAATATTACCAAAGAAAAAAGGAAAAACCAGAAAATAACAATTATAAAAACTAAGATAGACATGGATAAATTAAGCAATAAAACAGTAAACACATTAAAGATGCTATTTTTAGAATCCAAATGGCTGTTCTCCCTTAATATTTGCTGAACATAATGCGCATTATCTAAAGATTTTGCTCATTATAATGCGCAAAAATAAAATACCCTACGAAATATCGTGTCATGATTCAAAAATCGCTTATGCGAACAGTGATACAGGATCAACTGACTGAAATCGAGAGATTAGATCACATTGCCCCAAGAGATGCTTTTGACCTTGGATTAAGTTACAACGGTTCCTCCGCATTCATCATTAAAGGGATCAGGAGGTGTGGCAAGAGCACAATGCTGAAACAGATTATCAACACCAGGTTCCGGGATTCTTTTTTCTATTTCAATTTTGACGATGAACGAATATCAGGATTTGCAGTGGAAGATTTTCAGGTACTGATGGAAACTTTCATTGAGTTGTTTGGGGACATGAGAAATGTGTTCTTTGACGAGATCCAGAATGTCAAAGGCTGGGAACTGTTTATCAATCGACTTCTTCGGGAGGGATACAGGGTATTTATCACAGGGTCAAATTCAAGTCA
>NZ_KI542751.1:0-4382 GCF_000496155.1 Ferroplasma sp. Type II | reverse complement strand
CCCGGACTCTAAATAAAACATATAGTGCTATTGATAATAATACATTTAATCTCACGTTCACCGGCATTAAAAGTGGAAATTATACCGTAAATTTCATAGTAACAAACAGTGCAGGCTATTCATATATGGAGAATTATACATTTACATACAACAATACAATTAGTAGTTCCCACAAATCTAATGCAGGAATCCAGAGTATCAAAATAATGAACAGTGGCGGTAGCTTTTTTGTTGTAATTAAAGGAAACCAGACAAGAAATGCAACCATTGCCTGGTATGTAAACGGCAAGTATTCAAATAGTGGCAAGGTGCTAAATTCCAAATTGGGAATAGGAATAAATTCAATATCTGTAAAGGTCACGGAAAACGGTAAAGTTTACACGGCTACACGTAAAGTTACCTATTTTGGTAATATACCATATTATGTGGGAATTGCCGGCATTTCCACTGTACTCTTTATCTTTCTGGCTAATATTCTGTATTTTAATAATAAAAATGTGGACGATCTGATCAGGGAATTGAATGGAGAAAATCTAAGGCAGATAATCAAATCCGGAAGGAAAGAGAGAATCGGCAGGAAAACGATAACGTCAAGAATAAGAATGCTTTCGATGGCCGGAAAAATATCAATAGAGCGTGATATGGATAACAATAAGTTTATTATTGCAAGTAAATCCTTTTTGAAAGAAAAAAATACATTCCATGACAGCCATGAAAATTAGAGGAAGATATAATTTAACATTTCCGGAGACACACCGGTCTCTTTCATGTACGTATCTATACCTGCAGATTCAATTATATTATGTGCCTCCTTCAGTGCCCTTTCTGCCTGTTCCTTCTCCACGCGTTTCCATGCAGGAAACACAAGTTTTTCCTCCTGTGAATTATGGTATGTAAGTGTCTTATAAAATAATGGCAACCGATTTGTATATAGTGGATTTTCTTCTTCTTTCCACTTTAGCAGGTTTCCGTAGAGTTTGTCCAGAAGTTTATGGTCTGCTATCAATGTGTCTATGATCTTTCCTGTATTGTAATCTACCACACCAACAAGTGCCGGGAATACGATTTTTTCTTCAACAGCCACATGAATCTTCATAAGAAATAATTGGAAATCCATCATATCATGGGAGTTAAGCAGATCGTTTTCTGCAATTATTCTAATGCTTGCATGGTCCTGCATTAATAATTCTACTGCGTCCATGGATAATCAATCCGCAAACCGTATATTAATATTGATATTGCCTAAAGCGAAAACTGTGAGAGGAAATCACTTCTATTAAACCACATTCACCATTAAATTTGATATTTATGTAAAAGAGAAAAGTAATTAATATTATTCATATTACAATATTATGAAAATATTGGTGGTGGGCGTAAACAACTTCGGGCAGAAGCACCTTTCAGGCATAAAAGACATGGAAATCAGTATAGTTGAAAGAAAGAGTGATGTGATAAAAAGAACAAAGGAAAAATTTGATATTGAAAACGTTTACAGCAGTTATGATGATGCCATTAAGGATAATTTTGATATAGTGGATCTGGTAGTTCCACATCACCTGCACAGGGAAATGGCCATAAAGGCAATGAAGGCCGGCAGCAACGTCCTAGTAGAGAAGCCCATAGCAACCAGCATAGAGGATGGGAAAGCTATGATAGGGGCTTCAAAGGATTATAATGTCAAATTCATGGTAACTGACCAGTATTTTTTTGATCCTTCAGTAAGATCAGCTGTGAAAATGATAAAAGACAATATGATAGGCAGAATAAATACCATTATAGTCAGAGACCAGAGACTTTTTGAGCATGAAGGCTGGAGAGTCGAACAGAATAAGATGGGCGGTGGAGCCCTGATAGATGGGGGAATCCATTATATAGATACAATGTTGAATTTTGGTGGCGACTATGAAAGCATCCATGGCAAAAGTATGCATGGGGGTTCCATTTTATCTGGAGAGGACACCACAGTAGCATTATTTAACTTCAAAAATGGCAGCAAAGGTCTGTTTTTCTATTCATGGGCATACAGAAACCCACCGGAATTGCCTGCATTTGAAATTATTGGTGACAGAGGATCCATATATGAGGATCCAAAGTCAAGGACTTCATGGGAAGTGGGAACTCCAAAAAGGACTGTCTACGGCGACCTTATACTCAACGGGAAAAATGCAAATGTGGAGAAATACGATGTTTACACTGCGGAAATAATGGAATTTGCCCAGTGTGTGAGAAATAATACTGAAGTCCCGTTTCCTCCCGAACTTGCTTTACGGGATTTAAAAGCGGTTCTAGATATATATTCTCATATTTTAAAGCATTAAGAGAATACTATAAACATCCAGAGGATTTTCTGGGAAAGCCAAATATTCCACATTATAAGGATAAGGATGGTGAATTCATTTTAATATTCACCAACCAGCAGTGCCATATAGAGAATGGAATATTGCATTTTCCAAAAATGATAAATTTAGAGGTGAAGACAAGGGTAGATGATAATGTTAATTTAAGAGAGGTAAGGATTATACCTCACGGAAACGGATATAATATAGAGATAGTTTATAAGAAGGAAATTAATGGGCCATTAATAAGAAATAATAATATTATGGGAATAGATGTTGGTGTTGACAACATCGTATCTATATCAAACAATACTGGTTTAAATCCTGTTATTGTTAAGGGCGGTGTTGTCAAATCAATTAATCAGTTCTATAATAAGCAGATTTCCAAACTTAGATCCATAAATGATATACAGAACAAGCATAATAAGAAGTATTCAAGATATACAAAAATGATGAAATTAATAACAGACAAAAGAAATAGAGAAATAAATGATTTATTCCATAAGTTGTCAATAGGAGTTGTTAATTATGCATTGTTAAACAATATTGATACAATAGTAATAGGTCACAATGAACTATGGAAGCAGAATGTCAATATTGGAAAGAAGAATAATCAAAACTTTGTTCAGATACCTTTTAATAGGCTTATTTCAATGATAAAATACAAAGCAGAAGAATATGGCATTGATGTTATTCTTCAGGAAGAGTCATATACATCTAAATGCTCTTTTCTGGATAATGAAAGCATTGAAAAGCATGATAAATATCCTGGAAAGAGAATAAAGAGAGGATTATTTAAATCTGCTAAAGGCATTCTAATAAATGCAGACATAAACGGCTCTTATAATATAATAAAAAAGGCATTCCCGAACGCTTTTGCTGACGGGATAGAGGGGATACGGGTTGCTCCTGAAAGTTTAAGCATCTTTGAATTATTAAAAATGACAACTTTCAAAGAGGTTTGTTAACACTGTTAACAGAAATCTTAACCTAGCATTAAATAACAAAATTTATAAAAATATTTACTGAGAAAGCAGGTCGAGCAGTGTTTCTGATATTTTTTTCTCTTTTTCATTTATTTTATCAGCAGCCAGAGTTTCTCCGGTAACCAGGTTTCCATATGCCAGATGAACTGAAAGAGCCTGAATTCCCTTTAACTTGGCAATGAAATAAAGTCCAGCACCTTCTAGCTCAACTGCAATATTTCCATCCTTTGCCAGTTTTTCTGCAAATTGTTTATTATGGGTCATCAAAGCGTCGCTTGTAAACACATTTCCGACAACTTTATCAATGCCTGCCCTTGAGAGTTTTTCATCCTCAGCCTTAAGCATTCCGTAATCCGGTGTCAGTGCAATGGAGTAGGAATCACCAAGATACTGCTTGAATACTCCACCGAAATTGTAAGAGTACCCTATGGGAAGAATAGCTGTTCCGGGTTTTACATTTTCTGAGACGGAAAATGCCGAACCGAACCTGACTATTTTTTTTGCACCGGCGGAAATCAAGTCATCTACAACAAGTGCCATGGATGGAATTCCGATACCATGGAACACAGTCGTAATTTTTTGTCCATTATATTCTCCTGTATAGGTTTGATACCCTGCATATTCAGAGATTTTTTCCACATTCTTGAGATATGAATTAATGGTTTTCTGCCTTTCCATGTTCCCAAGGATAACTACCTTATCACTTATCTGTCCATTTTCAGCTTTTATGATTGCCATAATAGATAATTGCATTATCACCCTTATAGGTTGTGTAGTTCAATACATTACTACAAAATTTAATATGTTGTCCGGATATATACCTATTAATATTGAATTAATTGTTTAATTGTATATTTTTTATGTTAATGTTAATTAAATGCATACATAATGTACATTTATTCACGTAAATCAGATATCAACTCACATTGTGAAAAAAGTTTTAAACAAGTTATCATTTTAACATTCATGTATGATAATATAATACCTCTACAACTGGACTTGCAGGAAAAGAAAAATGATTACGCATTGGCCACAGTAATAAAAACTTCCGGTTCATCAA
>NZ_KI542750.1:2063-3914 GCF_000496155.1 Ferroplasma sp. Type II | reverse complement strand
CTGGGATACAGAGAAAGCCCGTTTATTGAAAAGCTTTCCGTGAATGTTGATGCATTGCTGTTGATTGATGCCAATGGATTGCTACACCCCAGAAAGTGTGGATTGGCAACATTTGCCGGTGTTGTGCTTGGCAGGGCTACAATTGGGGTAGCAAAATCGCTTCTGATGGGAAAAATTGATGATACGGGATATGTAGTTTACAATAATGAAAAACTAGGGTATGCAATAAATAAGCATACAATAGTAAGTCCGGGCAATATGATAAGCCTCGAATCAAGCATAAAAAAGATAAAGTTATTAGGAAAAAATAAATATCCAGCTATCCTGAAAATGGTCCATAATGAAACTGTGGCTATGAGGAAGCGGAGATTGCCGAGCTAGGACAAAGGCGATGGATTCAGGGTCCATTTCCGCAGGGATTCGTGGGTTCAAATCCCACTCTCCGCATTCTATTCTGATTTAATGCTCCTGTTAAAAATCACCAGAACTTTCTATTGTGTATATATTAAGTTTATAAATGGGTCTGTCCGTATTCCATTATGAACATAATCAAGTCCTTTATTTTAACATGAAATAGTATTTAAAGAAAATATGCGTTTATTAATATATTAATGGAATTTGCAAGACAATAGAAGGCAGAGTGGATCATAGTTCCAATTTTAGACCTTTTATGGCTGTATTGATAATATCTGCCCTTTCTATGAACTCATTAATAGTCATCATATGCACGGATAGGGATTTCTGTATTATTCTTCCTGCCAGCTTCTCGTTATTGGTTACTGGCCCCAGGAGGGAAGAATAATGAATTATTCATCACGTTTTCTGTCTTCAATGCGTTCCATTTCATTCCGTGCGGAAGAATTGACAAATTCTGAAACAGACCTGAACCCTAATTCTGAATATTTTTCTATAAAATTCTTAATGTTAAAAAACAGTTCTTCTGGAATTTTCACATCTTTATATGTTTTCGCCATGAATGTCTCATATTATAAGAGTATAAAAAAGATATTAGACATATATGGCGAAATATTTATAAGCAAAAGAGTATTTAGACATATATGTCTAACAAGAGGTGCAGAATATGAAAGTCTGGAAAGACATTAAAATTCCCGCGTCATTATTCGATGAGATCCAGAAATTTGTAGCAAAGAATGAGGCATATAATTCTGTTTCAGACTTTGCGAGGATTGCATCCATGAAAGAGCTTGAAAGGTTGGAAGGCGATAAAAAATGAAATCACCGATATTGGCAGGTATCACAATAGAGCCGAGGGAGTCCAAATGACCCAAGTGTCCATTGTACAATTGAAGTACAAAGCCCTCAAACTCCCAGAACCTGTAAAATCGCTGATTCTGTCAGAACTCGACACTATAGACAGTACTGAGTTAATATTTAAGCTGGGGACATGGGACAAACTCTTAGCAATGGAGGTCACTCAGAAATGAAAAATTTTACTGATAGTAATAAAGGGGACACCAATATTACCAGGAGAGATATTAGAAGCGAAAAAATAAAGATTTCGTCCGAAGAAAGGATCAGAATCGCCGGGGAAGCGATTAATTTTCTAAAGGATTATCCAAGAATAAGGGCCATACTTGTATCTCCACATGATAAAATTCCATTTGAACACGCCTGGCAGAGTTCCTGTAATTATCCGGTGTCATCAGAAAAGGTATATAACTATCTTCTAAAAGGGGGCAACTGGGGGTTGATGCACCCGGCAGGAATGTCAGTTGGGATTGACGAGGACAATGAAAAAATAAGAAATGCGGCACTATCTCTGGGGGACACTACAAGATTTAATACTGGAACACCAGGGCATTTTTGTGATATATTTTTAATCAAGGATGA
>NZ_KI542750.1:0-1349 GCF_000496155.1 Ferroplasma sp. Type II | reverse complement strand
CGATGCACTAAGGGATTCGTCGTTTCCGTTCGTGCACATGATCGCTCCATACGGCAAAGGAAAATCTCGCCTGCTGACTGTCCTGTGCGAAACGACCCCCTATGGATTTTATGCCATAGATATCAAATCAGCGCCATTGAAGCGTGTTTCCGAACTCTACAAAGTAATATTGTTTGTTGATGAGAAGGGGCAGATGGACCAGGAAACTTCAGCAATGATCAATGCGAAGTATAATCGCAATTCGATCGTACTCAATGCAAGCACCGAGATACAGTCAGGATTCAGCTCCATTATTGGTTACTCTATCTACGGCCCTATGTTACTTGCCGGAAGAGAGCCGTTCAAGGACGATGCGATAGAATCAAAAAGCTTGCAGATCAACATGGATTATCCATTGAACCGTGAGGACATCCCACGAAAAATCAAAGGAAAGGTATATGATGGATACATAGCAAAGGCCCGGGAACTCAGAAGCAAGTTGCTGCAATTCCGTATAAACTGGCACGATAAAATAAATAATGTGCAGCCAAGTGAATTCCTTAAGAAATATGAAGACAAGACAGAGCCCCGGCTTTTCGAAGTTATATCATTTTTCGAAGATCTAATCGAGATAATTCCGGAAATCAAACCCGAAATCACGAAGGTTCTGGAAGATCAGATCATAAGAAATGTTGAGGTTGCGAGGGGGACTCCCAACGGCATTATAGCTGAAACAGTTCTCAGCAAGATCGATTCAGGCGAGGATCAGTGCGAATATACAATAAATGGGAAAGCACATACGGGGATATATCTTACTTCAATCTATGAGGATATTGGAGAGAACTATAAACAGAGAGCAGGGAGAATCCTGTCAGCACTGGGCATCAAGACAGACAGGCCAAGGGTAGAATTCACACGCAAAACACAGGACCGGATGGAAACGTACAAGAAGAAAATATCCGTTGTTAGGATTCCAGATGACAAAAAGCTCAATGAATTGAAATCCAGATATGACCCAGAATACATGAAAGCAATTTTATCCAGTATTTTTAAGGCTCAGCAAGCAATCGTGGACGAACAGGACGAACAGGACGAACAACGGGGAACTCCACATAAAAAAAAATGAAGAGAAAGAAAATAATGAAAAAAAAGAGGGCACCTTCCATAATAATCGTCCTAATAGTCCTAATCGTCCAGCATTGGATGGTAAAACCGCGATTTCCGATGTCCAGAGTGATTTTTCTACTAGCAAGGAAATGAGAGGAGACGCAGAACCCGTTAATGTTCTTCCAGAAAAATTCAATGCTGAGATAACTAAAGAACTTATCGATGCAATAAGGAGGAAATTATCTACTGAGAAATTTATACTG
>NZ_KI542749.1:0-15695 GCF_000496155.1 Ferroplasma sp. Type II | reverse complement strand
TTTACCGTTTTGTGGTTGAGGTGTTCAAGAAATATGTCGATAAATTTTGAATTAAAAAAATGGGAGTACGTGACATCCTCCCCAAGCTAACGCATGGGGCTTCCCGCTTATATGTTAAAAAATTACCGTTCAGTTTGTAGTGATGTTTACCGTAGGGTTAAAGTTATTGATAAATATGCAAGAGTTTTTGTTTTTGGATCAGTTTTATCAGGGGAAGTTACCGCCTCCAGCGATATAGATATATTAATATTGGAAAATAACACAAATTTAAAAGATCAAATTTATATAAAAATACTTAAAGATATTGATGCACCTGTCGAATTGCACATAGTTAACGATCAGGGATTTAACTGGTATAAAAATTTCTCTGAGAATATGGAAGAAGTTTTATCCTAGATATTGGAATTCATTTTACAAATACGTAGATGCCTTATTCATCACGCAAATCTTTCAAATTTATGATTGGAGAGGAATATTAAGTAACATACTATGTGGCTTTAATACCAGTATGGCATTTCTTAATATAACCAACAAACTATATATACATTAGTGCCATACTAATTTTATATGGCTGATAATAAAGCAATACAGTACGAGAACAGGCTCAAAAAGGGACAGGTAGGAGTCTGGGGGGCAATAGCCGAGGAAATATCAGCCATGGCACCCGCCTGTGATGCAATAGCCTTTGTAGTATCATCTGCTGTTTTTGCATTTTTCCTTACACCTTTATCATTTATAATAGCGACCCTGACAATGTTTCTTGAAGTGAATACATTATACCATCTTTCAAAGAGGCATGCCAGTGCCGGTGGTTATTATGGATACATAGCTAATGCATTTGGACCAGTACCTGCAATCAGTGCAGGGTTAATGTATCCTATGTATCAGACTGTAAGCACAGCCGCAATCCCTGTGTTTGTGTCCGGAGTAGTTCTACCAGGCGTTGTACAGTATTTTCTTGGTGTAGGAATGCCTGCCTGGATATGGATACCATTCATACTTGCATTCATAATAATACCTATTATGATCGCAATAGTGGGAATCAGGCCACAGATGAAATATATCAGGTTCGCATCATTCTTTGAACTGATTTTCCTTGCAGTGCTTTCTGCAATTATAATAATTAAGGCACCTGACAATACATTAAATGTTTTCAATCCCTTTGTATGGCCACAGTACAGTTCATGGTTTTCCCCTGAGGGAGGCCCAATTACCGGTGTTGGCCTTGGAATGATATTTGGATTAACCAGCTTCATAGGTTATGGTGGCTCAGCCCCCCTGGGAGAGGAAGCCACAAACTCAAAGGCCATTACCCGATCGCTTACCGTGGGCCTTCTGCTCGTGGGTGTTGTCTTGACGGAAGTTGCCTATGCCCAGATCGTTGGCTGGGGAATACCCATGATGCAGACATTTTCCTCCAGTGGAATTCCGGGAATAATTGTTGCGACTGCATACACCGGGATAGTTGGTGGAGTGATGTTTTCACTGGTTGCATTCAATTCTGCTTTTTCTGATAGCGTTGCCATGCAGGCAAATGCAGGAAGAGTTTATTTTGCCATGGGAAGGGATGGGATTATACCTAAATTTTTCTCATTCATTCATAAAAAATATGTTACCCCTTCAAAGGCTTTAACCTTTGTTGCTGTTGTTGCATCTATCACTGCCATACTGGCAACTTTTATTGTGGCAATGGGTGCTGGAGTAAGTCCATACACACTACTGGACAACCGTGCCAGTGATCCTATTATAGTAAAAGCTCTGACAGAGTCTTTTCAGTTCCTTACTACTATGGCTCTTGGCGGGCTCATTATAACACATGTACTTCTCAATACAAGTGTAATGACGATGTTCAGAAGATTAAAGGAAAAACATAGCAGTGTGCATGATTTAATAATACATATAGTCGAGCATTATATATTTCCATCAGTGGCTACAATTATATTTATCTTTGTTCTCTACGAATCTGTGGTTCCTCCGGTTTACCCGATTACATATGCCATATTGGTAATTGCTATATACACTGTCTTTTCCATAATATATGCACTTTATATTAAATACAGGAAACCTGATCTGGCAAGAAAGGCAGGGAAGTCCGTGAATCTTGTTGATGAAGAGCATGTTAAACCCTAAATTCTTTTTCTATAATCGGGAGAATATTTTATCAATTCCCCTGTATATTCATCTTCCGGGTCTTCCATAATCTTTTCTGTGTAATTTTCCTCTATGATTTTTCCACAGTTCATTATGTAGATATAATCTGAGACAAAGGAAACACGGTTAATGTCATGGTCTATGTAAATTAATGATACTGTTTTCTTAAGTTCTTTCATGGAAGTAAGAATAGCAAATAGGTTGATTGAATCCATCATGGAAAATGCTTCATCAAGAACTATGAAATTTGGATCGGGGATAAGGGATATTGCAAGTGCCAGTTTTTGCAGTTCACCACCAGAGAGTGAATTCACATAGCGGCTTCTAAAGGCACTATAATCCATGCCTGCCATCTCCAATTTTTCAGTAGCCTTTTCTATTTTCACATGATTAATTTCTGCAGCAGTTGAAATATGCCATTCAACGGTTTTTACAGGGTTCATTGATATATACGGATCCTGAAATACATAACGGATAAAGTTTTGATCCTTTTCTCTACTGCCATCATAAAGGATCTCACCGGAATAATCCCTGTCATACCCGGATATGATATTTGCAAGTGTAGTTTTTCCTGACCCGGATGATCCTGTAATTCCACTTATAATATTATCACGGAATATCGTTGAGATATTGTCCAGAGCGTAATAGTCCCGGTATTTCAGAGGGCTGGACTTTAATTTATATTGTTTTTTTATTCCCTTAAGCTCTATCATTTTTCCACCCTGGATATCTTATACAGCGAAATCCATGATCATTAATGGTCTCATAGGTTATCTCCGATTCACATACCTGATCATGAAATGGACAGTTGTTAATGAATACACATCCATTGTATTTGTTATTATTTACTGAAATATACTCTATGTTCCTGTTAGAATATAATGGAATATAACGAAAAAGCATTTCGGTATAAGGCTGGAACCGGCTTTCAAGAATGGCTGAATATTTTCCATCCTCTATAATTTGACCACCGTACAATATGTAGACTCTGTCACAGATCTCGAACAATGCATTCACATCATTACTGGAAATAAGGACTGAAGAATGTTTTTTTATACCCTTTAAAATTGAGAGAAAATGATGTGTTGATATGGAATCAAGGCCTGTTGTGGGTTCATCAAGCACCAGCAATTCGGGATTTTTTAATAAAGCCATGGCAATAACGACCCTGTGCCTCATTCCATCACTCAGCTGCGTTGCCTTCATGTTAAGTATTTCCGGCTTAAGGTTAAGTTCCATGAATATTGATTCCACATACTGTTTGTCAAATGATTTCCAGTTGTACAGTTTTCCAATCTGGAAATTCACGGTCTTCAGTGGCTTCAGGCTGTTAAAGGAATCCTGCTTCACATATATCAGGGAATTTCTGTATTCATGGTAGTTGTTTTTACTGTATATGCTCTTTCCATTGTAAAGCACGTCACCACGACTTGCATAAATATCTCCTATAATAGATTTTATCAGCGTGGATTTTCCAGATCCATTTGGTCCCAGTATACCGACAATCTCATTCTCATCTACATGCATATTGATGTTTCTCAAAATTTCGGTATATTCCCTATTATGATAATAACCGGAATAAAGTCCTGCAACCTGGAGCATATATCTTCATAAATAGTGTGTATATAAATATTAGTATTATACTAATTTATCAATTCTCCTTTATCCGGCAAAATACTGGATATAAAACATAGAATGGATAAACCGCTATTTACCCTAGCAAATGGAAGCTTTATGGTATTACTACAAAATTTATTTTTTTGTATTTATATCACCACTCTCCTTTTCCATAATTTTATAAAATTAAATGAGAGAATATACCAGTGCAGTAAATGTGGATTAAGAATTGACAGGGACTATAATTCCACATTGAATGGTATTTATTATGGAACTAAAACACAGAAATTCAAAAAATTAAAAATACCTGTGGATCGCAGGGTATGGAAGGTTCAATTATCCACTTCCAGTTTTAGATTCTGTACTCTTGTTCTATTCCACACTGCTAATAGTTTCCTTTCCAAGAGTTAACGTTATCAAAATTACAGCCAGTATGAGCAGTGCCAGGCCTATGGCCTCCACAACCCAGAAAAGTGTTAACATGTATTCCATGACACCAAAAGCACCTATAACAGTTCCAGCCATGATAAGATATGCTATTATCCTCTTTTCTTTTTCCTGTCCCCTGAGATAACGCATTAAGACCAGGATTATTCCAGCCACTAATGGCATCAAGAAAAATGCAAACAGGAGATGTCCATCAGTGAAAGCCAAATCGTGCCGGAATCCAGGTCCCCCATTAGGTGGTACTCCAGGTGACCCAAAGCCATAGTATGTCTCGTTGAATTCCATGGCATATCCCACACCGACCATAACCGACATCACTGCAATCCAGGTGAGGATTTCTGAAAGTTGTACCAGGCGTTCCACAGGTCTCCTGGAGAGGATATAATAAAGCCCTATAATGGATATAAGGGCACCAATTCCTACTATCCCTGTCTGGCTATCATCCAGTGCCAGTCCATTCATTCCACCTGCGCCAAATGGGAATATAGTAGGAATAACATATGTTCCAAACGATGAAATCACATAAAGATATGTCATTGAAATAGTCCCAAAAATAGAAATAACCATTCCAATATTTACAATGTTCCTCTTCACAGCAGAGAGTTTTTCATATCCAAGGCTTATTGCTGTTAGGCCTACTATTCCACCCTCGACAGCAGGCAACATCTGATGAGAATGCGAGGTCAGGAGATTGCCGAGAAATGTCTGGAGACCTCCCCAGGCTGCAACGTCTCTGTTCAGCAAGGGAATAGATGCATATCCAAAGAGTAGCCCGTATTCGTAGATCATGCCCATTACAGCTGCAATTCCCCCGGAAATCGTTGCTATCACGATTAGCAAATATGCTCCCCATATGTTCCTGAATTTTTTCCTGTTCTTAAAAGGAAGCATTAAAAGATAGACAAAAAACATAAGGGCAAGTACAAGCATCCAGACATCCCTCATTCCCTGTAATACATAATCTGCACCCTGCGTACTGGCAGGATAGAAGAATACCATTCCAAGGAATGTCAGGAAGAGAATGGGATAAGTACTGAGATTGACTACCTTTCTTTCTAATATATCTAAATCAAGAAGTTCAGATGTATATAGTATGAGCAAAAATGCAAAAGGAATCATAATGGTGTGGTAAAAGTTAATCATGTCAAGACTGAAATTGCCAAGGCTGAACCAGCTAACCCCGGGCAATATTGGTCCAATTGCGAGAAAAATACTTATAAAAGCGAGAATAGCTATTATATTGTCTTTAGGGTTTAATAGAATTTTTTTCCATCTTTGATTCAAATTTTCTTCCTGTGACATATGAAAATATACCGTATTTATATAAGAAACTTCCTAATAAAACATTTTGGATTATTCGGGAACCGAAAAAATCCCTTTGATACCAATTAATATGAAGAATATCTATAAGTTACTGGCAGACTATGATTTCCCGGGAATGCACGGCAGGTACTGAGAGTTATCAAAATAAGCAAAAAAATACGATGCATTAAAAAAATAAATAATGTATTACAGATGCATAATTTATTCCTGGGAATTTTTTATTTGTTTCGGCACACTTCTAAATTTAAAAATCACATATATTCCTATAAGCACCAGCAATATTCCCATCAATATTGTAGCCTGGAAATATGGGAACAGTGGAGGGTATACACTGTAATATATACCAAACAGCAGAATAAATAGGGACACTGCTGGTAGTAAAAGATGCCATACAAATTTAAATTCCTTCATTGCCCTGAAGAAAAATGGCAGGGCAAAATCGCTCATTATATGTCCTGCGAATAATGCCAGACCTGCTAATGTAATCAAAAATATATACCCATAAAATGGACCAAGTATCAGGCCAGCCGCTACGCTTGCTATGATGCTTGTTAATCCCATGAATAATATTGTATTGGAAGGTGTTTTGTACTTGGGATGTATTTTTGCAAACCAGCCATAGAGAGCATGATCCTCTGATAAAGAGTATCCAATACGTCCCAGAACGTTCAAGGGTGATACCATTGAAACAAATATGCTGTTAAATAACAGTATGACCATTATAATCAGGAATGGAAAGCCCAGATATTCATTGGCAAGTATTAATCCTGGTACAAGTTTTGTGGCAAAATCTCCCATTTTCGAAACGCCCCACCCTATAGTGAACGCATAAGAAATCATCAGGAATGTAGCTCCCGTTATTATAAAACTCACTATCATGGCTTTTTTAATATTGTTTTTGGGCATTTTAGCCTCTTCCCCCATATACACAGCCCCAGATGCACCTGTCATTAGAAATGTTCCAAGTACTATGCCTTCAAAGAGAGGTGCTATGCCACCGGAAAGGTGGGGAATGAATACTGAAACTGTATTATGGTGTCCGGCAAGTATGATAATTGAGATGCCTAAAACCAGAAGCAACCCTATTTCAAGAAATGCCCCAAACAACGCATATCTTACAGATGGTTTAACTCCAAAATATGGTAATGCAGTAAAAAGAAGGACGAAAATTATGAGTATTGGTATCCAGAGATATTTTGGAGTTGATATGCCCATATAAGTTGACAAAATACTTGGAAGTAAGACTCCTGCAAAGAATAAGGTTGTGTTTGCGAGTATAGTATATTCAAACATAAGATATATGAGCCCATCAAATAACCCATATGTTCTTCCCAGAGCCTTTTTTGTGAATGTATAAAATCCACCTGAACTTGCAACCTTAGAGGAGTATTGATAGGGTGTGTTAACCCAGATTATCCCACTTATCACCGATATCAAAATTGCAAGCGGAAGTGCTCCCCTTGCATAAAGTGCGGCGCCAGTCAGTGATGTAACCACAGACGCCAGTGGAGCTGTAAAGGCAATAGTTTGTCCCACTATGGCCCAAAATCCCAGAGCATTCTTCATCAATTTTGGTTTTCCAATAGATGCTTTACCATACATATCGTATTATTAGGTGACTATATATAAATTTTTGCGCAAAAATTCAATGGAAATAAAAATTTATATCTTAAAATAAAAATAATGTTTAAATATACAAAAAGAAATATATGGTATTAATAGACATAATAGAATAGAATTTTAAGTATAATAATGAAAAAATATTTTTAATTTATATGCATAACGTATCTTTGAAAACATGAATTATTAAGATGAAAAGCTATTTTTAATTTCAGTAAAAATTGGCATAAATCCATGGTAAACTATTCCTGTTACTTAAAATCGGTACCTGATTTTATTCTATGGATTATCTACCATATTCACCTTTTAATTACTGCCAGATCTGTTATTCCAACTATATAGTTTCCAGCTATTCATTGGAATAGGATAGAGATACTTTCTGTAGAATGATATGGGCAAAAAATTAATAGTAGTTAGAAATTATAAATTATATTAAAGTGCTTTTTTGTATTCTAAATCCTTGTATGGATTTAAAAATTTAACGGGTGATTAATTGAATTTTAATGCTATAGATGATTCAAGGATAAATATAAAACGAATGAAACTCATTGGGCTTGCATCTAGCGGTCTTTTCCTAGATGGCTACGATCTTTCAATAATTACAATGGCAATTCTTGTAATACCTGCGCAGCTACAATTACATAGAATTGAATATATTTTGATAGATATCTCATCATTTGTAGGAATGCTGGTAGGAGCACCATTGCTTGGCATACTCTCGGATAGAATAGGTAGAAAAAAAATATTTGGCTTTGACCTCATATTCTTTGTAGTGTTTGCAATTACTGCCGGACTTTCTACTAATTTCATTGAACTCTTCTTATCAAGGCTCCTAATTGGATTTGGAATTGGAGGTGATTATCCTATCAGCTCTACAATGTTATCCGAGTTTTCACCAAAAAAATCAAGGGGAAAGCTCCTGATAACAATGGTTGGAATGTACTGGGTCGGTGCCTTTGCCTCAGCAGTGGCAAATTACTTTTTTGTCATTTATTCTGATTTCTGGAGATATACATTCATTTTAGGGGGATTAATAGCTATACCAATCATACTTTTAAGATTTAAGGTACCGGAATCGCCCAGATGGCTTGCAGCACATGGAAAATTAGAGGACGCAAAACTCTCAGAAATGGAGGTAACAGGAAAATCAGATAATCTGAGCGAAACCACAAGAAATATTACTACAAAATACGGAAAAACATTTATCTTTGTCATACTTGCATGGTTTATCTTTGATGTTGCAGCATATGGGATTGGTTTCTATTATCCTGTAATATTCAGCACACTGGGTTTTAAAAATGAGTTTAAGTCTATAGCAGAGGCAAGCATGCTTATATCAATAGGTGGAATTCTTGGATATGTTATTGCAATGCCTCTTGCAGACAGGCTTGGAAGGAGATTTTTAACAATTTCAGGTTTTCTTATCATGTCTGTCCTGTTAATTTTAGGAAGCATTATAAAAATTAGGGGGGTATACACAGTTCCATTTTTCTTTGCTTTCGTTATGTTTGAGCAGTGGGTAGGTGCTGTTACATTATTCTATCCAACCGAATTATTTGATACATCTGTGAGATCCACGGTTCAGGGGATTGCAACAGCTGTTTCAAGAACTGGTGCAATAATGGGGATAATACTATTCCCCCTATTTTCCGTGTTTCATTCATTATCCATTTTTGCTGTCTTTTCGGTTGCTGGCCTTATAGTAGCACTGCTACTTGCACCAGAAACAAATAAAAACTCACTTGAAAAAAATGTTGAAAAATACACCTCCTACCTGAAAAAATCTGGATAATTGTTACCATTAATTATTTTATCAGTAAAAATAAATAATTCATCAAGGCAATGAAGACCATAAGGCTAAAGTGTATATAGCAGAGATCCACGGAGTTTCAGGGACAAAAATATTTTTTTATTCAAATACAACAGTCATTCTCGAATATCATAGCAGTTACAGAAGAAATAAAAGATTATCTGGTGCACAATGTACCTGTTGAAAGGGATGGCACCTGTACCATAATCTCATTAGGTTGAAATACAATGTATAAGCAAAAACTTTCCAAGTGGATATACCAGTGTTTCATATACATGCACATAATGGCCTGCAAAATCCCTGCTGTAATTAACCCGATAAATATGAGATTAATAAAAAAAGATAACACTTCAGAATCAATGCCTGGCAAAAGAGACATAGCTGCTGGATTTTCTAAAAGTGGTCTGCATGTTGCCTATCTATAAGGCAGAATAATCAAACTCTGAACCGATGAGTGGATGCGAGTAAAACATGAATACAGCCAAATACTGGGGAATATCAAAATCTTAAAATATAAGTTTCTTTTCAATTTTTCTGATGCACGAGAATATAGAGAATATCACAATAATGGATGTTATTACTGCCATTATGTAGACGGCCCATGATAAAATAAACATAAAATATACAGGGGTAAAAAATATAAATAATTTTAATTCATACACTATATAGATGGTTGTGAAAATTACTCCGTAGATTAAATTAAAATAAAGAAGCCATCTGAACTTCTCATTGAGTGTATCATAGGTTTGTTTAACTTCATCGAATCGGGTTAATGGTTTATACATTTCCTCGATTTCATTTTTAGTGACCGGGATCACATTTTTGAATAGTTCTAGCACATTGGTTTCTGGTGTTATCTGTGAATCAGACATAATAGACTCTATATCAGGTATTATATTGCTATTGTATATGAAATCTAGAAGCTGTTTTAAGAATAAAAGATCAGCAATATTTCTCCTCTGTTCTATAGAATTGAGAATGGAACGCATTTTATTGTCGAAATGCAATATAATGATAGCCAGTGCTATGATATAAACGAACATCATTCCCGGAAATTTCAGTAACATCATTTAGATACCTGATATACTCATTAATATGTGTAATTCTTATCAAACATATTTTATTTATACATCTCTCACATGGTGAATGGACGCGATATTTCTTAAATTTTTCATATATTCTGTACCCTTGGGAGTAATTTGATATCTCATTCCCGACCCGTGTTCTATGGCTTCTAATATTTCATCTTTTACCATATCGGTGATTAAATTTACACAATACTTATAATTTAGATTACATCTATAAACAAGCTTTGTGACAGGCATAGAAAAATTCTCAGCAATCAGATTCAGTATCTCCATTTCAATTTCCGTTTTAGGTCTCTTTTTGTACTGCTCCAACACAGAACTTTTATTAATTGCTGTTTTTGCCTCAATCCTTATAGTATATACATCCGAGGGGAAAATTAAAGACTTGACAAGTTTAATTTTATTAATCTTTGCAAAACGTTTAACGTTACTGTCGATTAGACCGGAATACACCCCTATTTTTGACTCTATCTCGACGTTTATCGGAATTTCAATATCTTTTAGCATAGTAATTTTGTCTATTATAGTGCCGTAGAGAAATATTATTAAAATCTTTGTACCATTATTGTCAGTAACAACCTTTATATTTTCTGAAGTTGACACGGATTTATCAATGCACCAATTTTTCGTACTAAAAAGATATTCGTCATTATTTTTTATCATGAATAATAAACTTCTGCCACCTATTAAGCTTTTCGAATCATATATTTTTCATCAATGGAAAGCCAACCCTACCAGATGCAATATTTATTCAGACATTTCGTAAAGGAAGTAACTGTGAGCTACGATTTCAGGCAATACTGCCCGGGTAACTATGCTTATAGATATTATTAATACAATGGGAAATTTTGATTTTTTATCATTTACGAGTGGGAATTCCCCTTTCGCAAGGTGGAGGATGAAAGCGAGCGAAAGGTTATAGTTACTGTATGGACGTATGATCTCAGGAATCATCACCTTGCAAAGAGCATATCAGATCCAGAATGGAACAAGATTGCCCAGTAAACAACTTACAAGGCTGAAAGTCCCGGTAAGATAGTGATGCTGGACGATCCCGTGCAGACATCACAGGAATGTGTGTGGTTTCACAATAGACAGAGATCTCAATGCGACAATAAACATAATGAGAAGAGGTATGCAAATACTGAATAAAACAGTGGATGAGAATGAAACAGAACATATAGGGAGGGGCACTCCCGAAGTTATGCCCGTGGAAACCGGATCAATATCCGCAGGAACAAATTCGATCGTTGAAACGGGACGCCCCTGAGTTAGCTAAGAAGGAGGTCACTGTTATGTTACCGGATAATGTAAAGGCTATTATTTGTAAGGTGTGGTAGGACATTGATCTCTATGTTAGATATAAAATCCCTTTTATATACTACTTTTACATCTTACCGGGCTCCGTGATTAAAACAGATGAAAATGTAACCTACAGGAATACGATCACTATAATTGTTGTAAGCAATTTTTTATTCATAAATAATAAATTGGTATTAACTCAACCCCTATCCATCGTAAATACCTAACAATGATGTATACAATTTATATGTGTACAACACTTACTTATTTTATATAAGAACAAGATTTTTTAAACAATTCTCAGGTCAACTGTTATGAAAATCTGTATCTTACAGAAACTTCTCATTTTCTTATTTAGAGTTAGCAGATAAAATTATAGTGATTAAAATGAACAAAAAATTAGCCGTATTATTGGTAGTGCCAATTCTCTTAGCGATGGGAGGAACGTTCGCTTTCTCTGCATTCTCTGGAAATTCAAGCATTGCCATTAATAACACAGCAGGCCATTTGACCTGGACAAACGATATGATTCTTATCGCAACAAACGCCCATAACACTCCTTTAACAGTACAGGGGCCAAATGGGCACATATATACTGTAGGAGTTCCTATTACAGAGCCACAAGTACCAGTTATAAACCTTGGAACACAGTCCTTTACAACTGCTAACAGTGGGAGGGAGTACACAGTCAATGTATCGAATTTCGCTCCTGGTGAGTATGTGGTGTTTATAGCTGCCATTACAAACAATGGAACAGTTGGGTTTGTCGTTTCTTCAGAGGCACCATCATTTACAACATCCAGTAACAGCACATACATCGGAACAGGTAATTCAATAGTTGCAACCCCAGTATCAGCAAGCCCTTTCTCAGCGTCAGAACCTAGCTTTGCATCAGTCCTGCAGAGTTCAACGGGATATATATACAACGTAACAGAAGAATGTGGATTTAATACATCACTTAGCCCTGGAGGAACTGCAATAATGTTGATAACTGTAGGACTTGGAAACAGCAATGGTCATGATGTAAATTACTATCAGGGATCTGATTTCTCTCTGAACATAAACCTGAATGTTGTATCTGACCCGTAAGCCAAAATAAATATATTTTTTTTTAATTTCTTTCTTGTTCTGTTTTTATAGGTAGTAGGCGTCTGTTGGAAAACTAAAATCGTTAGAGAATGTACAAGGATTTTGTGCAGTAGTTTTAGAAGAGACTTATTACGGATAATGCAGAGTACAATAGTTACCTGGAGTATTCCTAACCAAAATTTTTATCATGTGGCGAAGATACTAATTCTCGAATATTGAGAACCCATTTACCAAGATAAAAACGTCAAATCTTCCAGTTAAGGTGAGAAACATTATAGCTCTCCAATAATCATCCAGAGGCCCGAATGACAATCTGAGAAGCAATATTTATATTCTAGTTGGTGTTAAATATAGGTAAATTGTTGTGGTAATTAAAATGTTGGAATCAAATCGAAAAAAATCATTTCAGATATTGATGCCCTCATCCTTAAAAATAAAAGTAGTACATATAATCCCCTCTTTTAGAAATATGATCCACCATTTAAATGGAACAGGATATTCAGTTGATGAACATCTAAACATTTATGCTATTACCAGTATGCTAGTTCCGCAGAGAGAACAAAAACCGGCAAGGAAAGTGCTTATTCCTGGTGGCAAACAAAGAGGATGCCAATGTACCTTGTTTCCATACCGTTCTGATAAATATGTGCCAGAATATACGGTGATAAAATGATATTTGATGAGATATCCAGAAATATATTACGTAGATTTCAGTGGCCGAGAGGTGGAGACTGTAAATATGTTGGTAGGCCTTCGGTTTATAGAATAGCCAGGGATCTGAATGTACACCCTAAGGTTGTGAGGTTACGGTTAAAAGAACTATTTGACTCGGGACTAATTCGTGGTGTGAAATTCTATACAGATGATGCATTTATGCCATGGAAACGATATTTTGTCCTTATTAATAAGACCAGGGGGGTTCAAAAAATTATTTATGATCATTTTAAGGAATTCCCATTCATAGAGAGAGTAATATTTGGTACCCTATATGTATCGGACTCTTCAAACTTCCCTGATGCAGATACTGTAGAGGTAGAATTCTCAAGTATTGCTATAATTGCGATGAATGACACGGATCTGAAAGAAAAGATGAAAGCTGTTGAAGCAATTTTCGGTACGGAGCCAAATATAATTGGCGTTCTGGATGACTCGTCTAAGGATCCTAAATTACTTAATAAAATTGATCTGACTATAGTTAACGAAATACTATACCAGGATCCATTAACTATGAGCATTAATGACATGGCTCAAAAACTCAACATCCCTGTACACACCCTACGCAGAAGAATACAGAAATTACTAGATGACGAAGTTATTTATGAGGAGGTCTCGCTGGATACAAATAAGGCTAAGGGAGTGTTGATAGCAAGTGTTATAATTAAGGGAGATTATCATGACTGGCTTCCAAAAATTCTCAAGTCTAAATTTCTTAGTGAAAGGTTATTGCTTTATAAGAATTTTTCAATATTTTCATTTTTCATTTTTTATGCCGAAAATTTTTCTGCAATTGATGATCTTACAACGGAGGTAACCAAAATCGAGCCGGGCAGTCTGGTTACATACAGGAATGGATCATATAACAACCCATACGTCACTTATCCTGTACCAGACACAATGTTATAATGGCAAGTTAGGCTGCGGTTTAATCCAATAATATTTGTGATTTATTTAATTATTACTTTGCAATCATATTTTTATTCTTGAAGGCATAGAATTTTATACACTGTCACTTCGTATTGAATCCTTGTATCATTTGGCACAATACAGCACTTAAAGTGTCGTATTATTTAAAGTAGAAATGTTCTAATTAATATATATGGTTAATAAAAAACCGTTTAGTAAGAATATTTTTCTCACTCTTTTAGTTATTTTGATAGTCTCCATGTTCCTCATGATGAATGTGTCACCGCTGGCATCGCCAATCAGTACCTCATCTTCCCCGTCATCTTCTCCATATTCTATATATACTCCATCTCCTTCATCAACACCGCTTTGGGGATTCGATGGCGCATATATGAACTATTCAGTTATCCAATCAACTAACACTCCCCCATACAACATTTATTCAATCGTACCTCAATGGTTGTTCAATGGAGCATATGCAAGTTATACTTTCAATATGTCATCATCATCTTCTACGACGACAGGCAATTACAATGCCACTATATTCAATGTAAATACCACATCATTGACTTATTCTGTAAAGTATGCGATATTTGAAAATATATCGGGAAAATCTACATCCTCCATTGAGTATACTAATAATACAAGCGCTGACGTAGGCATGCCTGCACCTTCCATAGGAATTCCAGGAAGTGGCACTCCTTTTCCTGCTCTTTCAACTCAATCCTTATATTCCATGGATACTGGTATGTTAGGTTATGGTTCCGGAGTAGCATCTGCTAGTAACATAACCATCAGAAATGCGGTAAATTATACTGCCCTTGATAAGACAATAAAGAGTGATCAGTATATTATGATTAGTCCCTACATTAACGAGAGTTATTACGTATCCTACGGAAGTGGACTTTACCTTAATGCCACAGCCAATACATCCATTTACAATGCTACTGCACAGATCACTGCTACAAATGTTCCCCTTTCCTTGCCTCCACCATTTACAGTAGGGATGAGGACCACCACGGGGTATACGAAATATGAGATTATATCTATCACTCCGAATGGAAACTTCACGGCAAATGTCACTACAAACATGACAGAGTCCTCCGTTTCCCCGGGTAATTGCAACGGGACCTTCCAAAATCCCGGAAATCTCCCCGTTTTAAATTTAACTGACCTGAATCAGTTGAATGCAGGGAAAGTTCCTCCGGGAATAAATATGCCTGTCAAGAATGCTACCGTGGAAACTGGTGTTACAGTAACGGTTCCTGCTGGAACTTTCGTAACCGATAAAGTTTTTAGTTCATCAAATCAAGTAAATTTTACATTTTACATTGATTCAACTTCTGGTGTGTTGGCACTTGGCAATATTAATTTTTCCATGTCAGCTAATGGACACACTATGATAATGAATGAAAGTTTGTCCTTAAGCAGCACAAATATTCCAATGGAGTCAACTGGTTATGGTTTTCTGAAGGGTACAATCACACCTACTGGAGCAACACTTGTTATCAATGGCATGATAGTGCCTACATATAACGGTGCGTTCTATAATATATCACTTAAACCTGGAAATTATTACGTCTCCGCTAGCAAGAGTGGATATCAAACCAAAACCTATAATGTAA